>DATGXB010000153.1:0-12543 GCA_035299225.1 Nostocaceae cyanobacterium
ATAACGGTTTTTTGCTCCAAAAAAATCTAAAGAAATTCTTAAATTACATGGGTACAAAAAAACCAGAAAAAGCCTATATTGCTTGCTATACAACCCTTTGAAATTTATCTGGTACACCTGTACGGGGGAAGCTCAGTTAAAGGAAAATTCACCCCTATTTGCATTGGTGCTTTGTGTCTAAAATGGAATTTACCATTTAAAACTTGTTGCACTTTTTTGGAATGGTCAAATTTTATCCCTACTGGCAGCTATGAAAGAATAGCTGATAGTAAAAATTTTAGGGTACAGCCAATTTTAGAAGATGCTGCTGATTTGCTTGTAGTTATTCAACAACCAGGAGACAATAAATGTCCAATCAAACAGTAACAATTTTAAATTTTTACTTTAATGGTAAACATATTTCTGGTAATTCTATGATAAGAACAAAATTAGTTGACCTAATGCTGCTGGTGGATAATCAAGTAGATGCACTATCTTTATATATTGCCCCTAAACCTGTATAGTGCCAAAGCCTGGAAGGGGTTGTCGCTCAAGATTTTTGGGATGCGTTTGATTCACCGTCTTTCATAGTTGATCAAATCGTGTGTATGGGCACACCTCGATACTGTGAATTATGGAAATTTTCATCAGAAGAATTGAGATTAAAAATCAAAATCAACCCTGATAGAGTTTATAGTTCAATTCAAAAATCTAACAATAATCTACTTATATCATTTGTATCTGGCTACGAGATGGAGATTACAAGCGATAGCGACGTAATGGAACAAATTTGGCTGCAAGTTCTTAGCAGCAAATCATCAGAAAATCAAGGTTCGTAATTTTTCACACTTTCCATAAAAACTTGATGTTTCTGTTCTTTGGTAATCCATTGGTTGTATATTCTCAGATGAATCCCTGGCTCGTGACCCGCCCATTGTGCAGCCACAGCTACAGGGATTTTATATTTAGATGATGACATTCTGATGCACCAAGCATGGCGCAATTCATACAAGTCAAAGTTTAATTTCCTACGTCTAAAAAATTTACTGGCTCTTTGACCATAATCTTTGAAAGTTTGACCGGTGACTGGCGGCTTCTTTATTTTCCACAGCTGCCAGTCTACTGCCCAATGGGGATGAAAGGGGTAAACTTCGCGGGGACCTGTTTTTCCCGCCGTCACTGTGCAGATGTGCGGGGGCTTGGGGGAAATTTTACAGAAAAAAGCTTCATGAGGACGCAAGCCATAAGTAGCCAAGACTCCAAAAAACCACTGCCAATCCTCCCGATCAGCAAAAAGTTCTCTGGTGGTTTCAATTTCCTTGTCTGAGGGAATGTAGCGGGGTGCGGATTTTGAGCCATAGTTCCCAGTGTAGGAGGATAGGTCTATGCTCAAACCGGCGAATTTGGCCAAAGATTCTAATTTTTCACACATCAATTTGCGCTTTCTGGTATTGGCGGGAACTTTGGAAATTGCCGCAATGATATTTTCTGGTGTTAATTCTTCCAAGCCTTCCAGTAGTTTCCAAGCTGGCAGGTAATCAGATTTGTAGGTGGTTTCTGTGGTACGGGTCTTTCCCCGCCTGGTATAGTAATCTGCCTCAAATTTCTCAATTAGCAGCTGTAGGGATGATTTTTTGTCTTCCTCTTTAACTTTGATGTACTCAGCCCAATCAAAGTTTCCTTCAGCTAAAAGCACCCCTATCTTCTTAGCTTCTGCCTCAGCGCGTTGGATACCTGCAAAGTTGGCGTAAATGTTGAGTGATAAAAGTTGCTGATGTGGAGGTTTACCTGTTCCAGGCTTGCCCGGAAACGTGGCACGCAGGGATAAGCGAGTACCTCGCTTATAAACCATAACACCTATCTTACCTGCCCTGAGCCGTTCATTAACAGCTTCCAGCTTTTCTTCCAGCTTTTCCTCTGGTGACTGTCCAGATTTGCCCATTTTTTTGATCTAAATTTGATCTAATTTAATCGCATATTCTGGCATATTCCGGCACTTTCCGGCATCTATCAGAACGTGAGATAGGGCGGTAAAAATTGAGAGAAAGATGGTAAAACCCTTGCAATTGTTGGTTTTGGGTAAAGCCAGCAGTCAGGATTGAACTGACGACCTTCCGATTACAAGTCGGATGCACTACCGCTGTGCTATGCTGGCTTAGTTGGAGTTGAAGCACTCACAATTACTAATCATAGCATAGCTTAACGATTTGTCTAGGGGTTGAGAAAAATTTTTTTGTTCGACAATGCTGGATAGTAGCAACACTATATCGTAGGTGTCTAAATCTTGATAAATTACTAATTATTACGAAAGTTAACTGAAATCCTGGGCTATTCGCAAAATATGGACTTTAGTTAGCGGCTGTATTTTTTTTGACAGATTGGATTAAAACAAACAAAATTATTAGCAACCTACAAGCATGGCAGCATTAAACGGACGAGATTTATTAAGTTTGGCAGATTTGAGTGTTACTGAACTTCACGAATTGTTAGATTTAGCGACAAAACTTAAATCGCAACAATTGCAGTTACACTGTAACAAGGTTTTGGGTTTATTGTTTTCCAAGGCTTCTACCCGCACCAGAGTGAGTTTTACTGTGGCGATGTATCAACTGGGGGGACAGGTGATTGATTTGCTTCCTAATGTCACCCAGGTAAGCCGGGGAGAACCTTTAGAGGACACAGCCAGAGTTTTAGATCGTTATTTAGATATTTTAGCTATTCGCACCTTTGCTCAATCAGATTTAGCAACTTTTGCCCACTATGCCAAAATTCCCGTGATTAATGCTTTGACTGATTTAGAGCATCCCTGTCAAATTTTAGCTGATTTATTGACGATTCAAGAGGCTTTTGGCAGTTTGGCGGGTTTAACTCTCACTTATGTGGGAGATGGGAATAATGTGGCTAATTCTCTTTTACTGGGTTGTGCTTTGGCTGGAATGAATGTGAGAGTTGCTTTTCCTTCAGGCTATGCACCTGACGGGGAAACAGTGGAAAAAGCTAAGGCTATTGCTAATGGTCGCAGTGAGGTAATTTTAACTAATGACCCCCAAGCCGCAGCTAAAGATGCTCATGTTCTCTATACTGATGTTTGGGCAAGTATGGGACAAGAGTCAGAAGCAGACAACCGATTGCCAATTTTTCAACCTTATCAAATTTCTGAACAACTTTTAGGACTTGCCAATTCACAGGCAATTGTTTTACACTGCTTACCAGCCCATCGCGGTGAAGAAATCACTGAAGAAGTAATTGAAGGTTCTCAATCACGAGTTTGGGATCAGGCAGAAAATAGATTACACGCTCAAAAAGCTTTACTTGCTAGTATTTTAGGGGCAAAATAAAACGTAAGAGTTGAAAAACTGGTAATAAATAGGCAAAAGTCTCAAATATTTTCCCTCTTTTGCCTGATAAATTTTTAATTTGTATCTTGTTAAGGGAAGATTTTTATAGTACAAATGTTCTAAGGACATTTATTAATTTACTTCCCAAACAACAATGATGGAAAAACTAACTGAAGCCCAACAGGAATTATATGAATGGTTGGCAGAATATATTAAAATTAATCAGCATTCGCCATCTATTCGTCAGATGATGCAAGCGATGAATTTGCGATCGCCTGCACCGATTCAAAGCCGATTAGAGCATTTACGCAACAAGGGTTACATTGATTGGAATGAAGGTAAAGCCCGGACTATTCGCGTTTTACGTCAAGCAAAACAAGGTGTACCTATTTTAGGCAGTATTGCGGCTGGGGGGTTAATTGAACCTTATACCGACGCAGTGGAATATTTAGACTTTTCTAATGTGGCGATATTACCTCCCCGTAGTTATGCCTTGCGGGTGTGTGGTGATAGTATGATTGAAGATCACATTGCTGATGGTGATGTGGTGTTTTTGCGTCCTGTGAGCGAACCAGATCAGTTAAAGAATGGCACGATAGTGGCTGCAAGGGTGGAGGGATACGGCACAACTTTAAAACGTTTTTACCGTCAAGGTGAACTTGTCACTCTTCAACCAGCTAACTCCAAATATAGCCCGATTGAAGTCCCAGCCGTGCAAGTAGAGCCACAAGGTTCTTTAATTGGTGTTTGGCGTGATTATAACTAAATTGTCATTGGTCATTAGATAACTAATGACATTTAGCGGCGTTGCTGATTCTAGGGATGAAAAAGATTTTCCATAAATTCAAAACCCTTGTAGAGACGTTCCATGGAACGTCTCTACACTAAAAAATCATCCCGCATTTATGCAACGCCATGACATTTAGCTAATGACATTCGGACAAATGACATCTGACACTTGAAAACATTGGCTTAACATCCCATGTACTTAACGCGAAATCCAGTGCCAAAACTGCCCACCTTCCACCTCAAAGTGCCTTTTGTGGGGGAGAGTAAGGGCAGTTATCAAATTACATCATTACCGGGTTGTCCCAAAATGCCAGCGTCTCTGCATTTGCGACCATATCAACGTCAAGCTATTAATAATTGGTTTGCTAATAACGGCAGAGGCACACTAAAAATGGCGACGGGTAGTGGTAAAACGATAACGGCACTGGCGATCGCTTGTGAATTGTATCAGCAAATCGGTTTACAAGTTTTGTTGGTGGTGTGTCCCTATCGGCATCTAGTCACCCAATGGGCTAGAGAATGTGAGAAGTTTAATCTTCAGCCGATTTTAGCTTTTGAGAATTTACGCAGTTGGCAAAGTCAACTATCAACGCAAATTTATAACTTGCATTCCGGTTCACAAAAGTTTATGACGATTATCACCACCAACTCGACTTTAATTAGTGAGGGGTTGCAATCGCAATTAAAATATTTACCGCCGAAAACTTTAATAATTGGAGATGAAGCGCATAATTTAGGCGCACCCAAGTTAGAAGAGAGTTTACCCCGTCGAGTAGGGTTGAGGTTGGCTTTATCTGCAACACCAGAAAGATATTTTGATGATGGGGGGACACAATCAGTATTTGATTATTTTGGGGAGATGTTGCAACCGGAGTTTACATTGCGGGATGCGATCGCTCAGAAAGCTTTGGTACATTACCTATATTATCCGGTATTGGTGGAACTGACGGAAGCGGAAAGCCTAGCTTATTTAAAGTTAACAAAGAGAATTGGGCGATCGCTACTTTATCAAGACCGAGAAAACAGCAATTTTGGCGACTTAGAAAGTAATGAAGATATCAAATCTTTATTAATCCGTCGTGCTAGATTAATCGGTACTGCTGAAAATAAATTAATAGCCTTGCAAGAATTAATGCAGGATCGTTTAAATACTAGCCATACCTTATTTTATTGTAGTGATGGTTCTCAGGAAGTCGGAAAACGATCATCTCTGCGACAATTAAAAGCCGTAGCCAAAATTTTAGGAGTAGACTTAGGTTATAAGATTAGCACCTATACAGCCCAAACCCCCTTAGAAGAAAGAGAAAAAATCAGACAAGAATTTGAAAACGGAGAATTACAGGGTTTAGTAGCCATTCGGTGTTTAGATGAAGGTGTAGACATTCCCGCTATTCAAACAGCAGTAATTTTATCAAGTTCAGGCAACCCCCGTCAATTTGTCCAGCGTCGGGGTAGGGTTTTACGTCCGCATCCGGGTAAAGAACGGGCAACTATTTTTGATATGATAGTTTTACCCCCAGATTTAGACCGAGATACAATAGAAATAGAACGCAATTTATTAAGAAAAGAGTTAAGACGGTTTGTAGAATTTGCCGATTTAGCCGATAATGCTGGAGAAGCCAGAATGAAATTATTATCTTTACAAAAACGCTATGGACTTTTGGATATTTAAGTATATGTAGGGTGGGCATTTTGGATAAAATCCGCCATATAAGCAGAAAATTATAGTAAATTCCCACCTAACTAAATATTTTTCAAAAATCAAATCATAATCATATATTTTACTAGTTAAATGATTTTAAATCTTTGATTTTTCATCATCATAAATTTAATGTGAGGATATATGTCTTACAGTGATTTTACTTTAGAAGCCGTTAAAAAAAATCTGCATTTGCATATTTCTAGTAGAGAGGATATTTTTAATCAAATTTCACCATTACCAGCAAGTGCATATTTACAGGAAACCTTAGCTTATAATGTACCTTTTGCATTAGCTAGTAACACCGAAAAATCTCGCTCTGAGATGATTATAACACCAATTCTACTAGAATTAACTAAAAAATTTACTAATCAAATTAGTTTATTTTCTGGTGTAGAATTTAATATTGAACCGAGCCAGGGTTTAAGCGGAAATTGCGATTTTATTATTAGTCGTTCTCCTGAATTATTATTAATCAATGCACCGATAATTATTGTTGTAGAAGCGAAGAAAGAAAATATTAAAGGTGGTTTGGGACAATGTATAGCCGAAATGTATGCAGCTAAGTTATTCAATGAAAGAGAAGGAAATGAAATTCCAGAAATTTATGGTGTAGTAACTACGGGAGAAATTTGGAAGTTTTTAAAATTATCAGGTGAAGAAGTTCAGGTAGATTTAGCTGAATATTTTTTAAATGATGTAAATAAGATTTTGGGAATTTTAGCTAGTGGTATAAAGTGATTTTGGTTCTATCGTTCCCCTTATGGTAAAGAGAGTAAATATAATTTTAGGGCTATTTCATTCTTAAAATCAACCGCCCTGAAATAAATTTCGGGCTAATACCATTTTACTTTAATAAATTACTCATTTTCAGGTAGAATTTATGAGAATGAAATAGATATGGGTCTAAATCATATAGATGAATGTGATTTGATTTACATTTTCAAGACAACCGATAAGGGTCAATAAGGTAGATCCAGCCCTGTTTAGGTTTTGGTCTAGCCATTCTATAACCCTAATTCACTAATTAACTTTTCTCTTTCGGCTTGTAGGTTAAGTTTAACCTTTTTTTCCGGTTTATATGTATTTTTTACTTCCTGTATGGGAACAGTATTATAAACATATCTTAGTAAATATGTGAGTTTCTCTGGTTCAGTACCAGCCCATTCTCTGCAAATGTTATCAAGGATTAGTTTCAAACTTAATGGTAAATGTAAATCATTTATATCACTTGCTTGAACTCCTGGTTTAATAAATATTGTATTTTCCTGAATTACTTGAATTATCTCTTTACCATTCATTTGATTTAATACTGTTTCAATTTCATCATTCCAAGGAAGAGATTTATAAAAATACCAATCTAAATCAGTCAATTGTTTACCTGTCCATTTCACAGCATAAAGGTCAGCTAAATATAAAAATTTAATCAGTTGGTCTTTGGTAATATACCCTTTGGTAGCGTAAACAAAATATTTAATTAGTTTCTCTAACATGGTTTTACTTCCACTTCATTATCAGGACTTTTGTGAGTGTTAGTTTACTTGGTAAATTAATAGTTAAAGTGACAAATCACCCAGGTTGGTGGGTGACGTAGATTATCGTTTGCTGGTGAAGACAGTTGTAAACATCATCACCATTCCACCGAAGAGAATAGCGATCGCTCTTAATTCTACCGCTACAAGCTAGGTTAATCTTAGTATAAAGTTTAGTAATCTGATTGGTGAGCTACTTTTAACACAATTAGTTCAGAGGATTTTTGATTAAGTTGATAAACAATGCGATACTGATGATTAAGACGGAATAAATATAGATTTTCTTGGTTTTTAAGGGGATGTGTTTCAACTAGAAAGGGATTTTGTGCTAATTTTTCCAAGTTGATGATAACTTGTTTTTGAACTTGTGCATCCAGCTTTTTAATTTGCTGTACGGTTGCTGGTGCTAATTTTACTTCGTAATTCAATATTTTAACTCCTTTTTTAAATCTTCTAAAGATATAAATCCCACTGCTAAGGCTTCTTTAAGAACAGCCAAAGCATCGTTAATATCAGCATTTTCTAGCTTTTCTAAAATTAACTCGTCTAATTGTTCTAAGGATGTAATTTCTATACCTGGTTCTTGTTCTATTTTATCCATATAAGCATAAAAAGCAGCTTGATCCTGGGGATGTGTTTTTACATATTCTCTAAGCTGTTTTCTGCTCATTACTGCAAAATTTAAGTTGGTCATAAGAGTCTGATTTTACCATTAGGATAGATTAAAATTTCGATTTCCTCATTTTGACCTGCAAGGATATAGATTTGATTTGTTCTTTCATCTAGTCTAACCAAATTTATCGGTAATAGTAAATTACTTAATCGGACGCAAACAAAGAAAAATTCCCGTGTTTGCTGAGGGGTGGGAATATCTGGATACATATTTGATTGATTTAATGAAGGTGACAAATCACCCAGGTTGCTGGGTGACGTAGATTATCGTTTGCTGGTGAAGACAGTTGTAAACATCATCACCATTCCACCGAGGAGAATAGCGATCGCTAATCCTCCAGTCACTAAATCTAAAGTGTTGCTATCCATAACATGATTTGGTCAAAGGTCATTAATCCCTAGTTTATCGGCTAATGACCAATGACTAATGACCAATGACTAACTTAAAAATCTACACCGCGTTTGAGTTCTACACCTTGATTAGCGTAGTGTTTATGACAATACACCTCAGAATGAATACTGGCTAAATCAAAGTAGGCGGGTTGATGTTGACAGCGACCGGTAATAATAATTTCGGTGTCACGGGGTTTACGTAGCAAGGCTTGTACAATTGGATCAACGGGGAGTAACTCTAAATCTACAGTGGGGTTGAGTTCATCCAAAATAATAGTTTTATACACACCGGAAGCGATCGCAGTTTTAGCAATTTCCCAACCTCTTTCCGCTTCTACATAATCTAATTCTTGCCGAGAATTACGCCACACGATCGCATCTCTGCCACAACGTTGATGATCCACCACTTCCGGGTAAGATTGTTGTAAAGCGGCGATCGCTGCATCTTCAGTATATCCGCTTCCACCTTTCAACCATTGCATAATTAATACACGAGTTGAACCAGGGTGATTAATCCCTCTACCTATAGCCTGCAAAGCTTTGCCTAATGCACTGGTGGATTTACCTTTACCCGCACCTGTATAAATTTCTATGCCCTCAATTAATAAAGCCGCCGCCGTCGGGTGGTGCTGGGGTTTCATTTCCGAATGTAAATCAGCAATATCCAGTAACTTTTGGGGTGCTGCGCGTCCAGTGGTGATAATTTCCAACTCCTGGGGTTTAGATTTGAGAGTTTTTACCACCTCATCCACTGGGAGTAAACCTAAATCCAGAACTGGGTTAATTTCATCTAGAACCACAACCGAGTATAACCCAGATGCGATCGCACCTTTAGCCACATCCCAACCCCTCTCCGCTTCCGACCGGTCAAAAGGGGTAATTTCATCTGAGCCAAAGTATTCTGCTCTACCAGTACGGACTTGATCAATTAAATGAGGGAAACCACGTTGTAAAGCAGCGATCGCTCCATCCTCATCATAATCCCTTTCTGGCCCCTTTAAAAATCGTAACAATAACACCCGATTACCATGATCTAAACTATTAATTCCCAAACCAATCGAGCGTAAAACCACCCCCAAAGCTGCTTGAGACTTACCCTTACCAACCCCATCATAAACATGAATTTGTCCCGTCAGTCGTTCAGTACGGGCTTGTGCTGTGCGAATACCAATACCATTCCTTGTCATCTTTTCAAAAGCTGTAACGTCCCAACTCCCGATTTTAACGAAACTTTGAGAGTGAATGATCATCTGGAAATTCCTGGAAAATGTCTCAAATCCTTGTTAGAAGACAGTTTTGGCACTCAATAAGATAATCTAGTACAATTTTAGGCAAGTTTGGTTATACTTGCTAAAAGTTAACCATAAAAGTAATGCTTTATGCTGGCAGAATTAACCCTACCAGGGTTTTTACCCCTAAATCCCATTTCCTTACCGTCAATATTTTTACAAACCGCCTCCAGTGAACAGTTAACCATTCCCAGAGTTTTACCCATTGGTGCAATGTTGTTTCAATTCTTATTTTTACTGGTTGCTATTCCTATAGAAGCCTTTGTGCTGCATCGCTGGTTAAAGTTTGACAAAAAAACTAGTGCCTTCTATGCGATCGCTATGAATGTATTTTCTAGCGTTCTCGGTTGGATATTCTTCTTTCTGTTTGAACCAGTATTACCCATCAATATCAAATCTGAGATTATTAACTATGTATTCTTTAATAGATTTAAAGGTAACGATATACAAAGTCTGCTAATTTTGACTTCCTTTATTTTGTTCTTTGCTACCTTTTTAATGAAATTCTTCCTATTAAAATTTTTGATCATAACTTTAGATGAAAGTGGAGTTAGCAGACAGACACAACTAGCTGGAATATCTGGTCGGGAACTTAAGCAAATTAGTGAGCGAAATAAATTGCAAAATACCACATTAGTTACAACAACATTAATTGCCAATTCTTTCAGTTATACAGCAATCACAATATTAATGTTAATTCGTAATCGGTAGGAATCATACAAATGAACAAGTAAGCGAGATATTTTTGTAAATTAATACGTGAGGGGTGAACTATGAATTCTTTATTTAAGGATGTAACTGGTTTTTTCAAATTTATTCAAAGCTTATTTTTCGGAGTCGGAAAGTTCTTTACTCCCAAAAAAGCTTTTTCTTGGCAGACATTTCTTTATTTAAGTATTTATTCCTTGGGACTTTCATCTTTAGCGACTAGTCCAGTTAAAGAGATTATTGCCTTTGGTGGATGGTTATTTTTAATTGCGGGAACAGCTTGGTATACCACTGATGATCCTTTGAGAGTTCCTGGAACTTTTATGCCAGTAGGAGCATTAATTACAGGTTTTTTAGTCAGTGTATTTGCCTTTGGACATGAAGAAAGTGTAGTCACAACAAGAACGATAGTTTTATGGCCAACCATTGCCGCTTTAATTACAGCCATACCAGAGTTTTTTGTCAGTGGTGGCTTAACACCAAAAGCCCAATTACCTAAGCTGCAAGGTCGCCAAAAGGTAATTATTTTATTAGGCTGGTCAATGTTAATTAGTTGCTGGATTCAGTTTTATTTTGTGATAGATAAATGGATTAAAGAATATCCCAGTTTACAAGCAGATAACTTTCAAAATAGTACATTTGTTATCAGAGTAGAAACAAAGGTAAATATACCACGTAATGGCAAGATAATTTTAGATAAATTGCAACCATTAGTAGAAAGACAATTATCTAATCAATCTTGGTCAAATGTAGAAAGATGGCTACTTTCGGCTAATCAAAATGTAGGAAATTTATCTAGAGATATTATCACCAAGGACTTAGTAAAGTATGAGGAACAAGGACTGTGGCGAGTAGAACCGAGAGTGACAAATGTTAAATCTGGATATAGATTAGATATTTTGAGTATTTGGACAGGGCCAAGTTCTAAACAGCAAGGTTATTACTTACAAAATTCTTGTTTAATTCAACCAGTCACAGCCCCGAATAATTCCCGCATTAGAGGTATAGTTGCCAGTGTGAAATGCGATCGCCCTAGTAAGTTAATGGATGGACCCCCACCACCGCAGCAGTAAGGCAGAAGGGCAGAGGGGAAAATTAATTCAAAATCTAAAATCTAAAATCCTCCTGCCTCCTGCCTCCTGCCTCCTGCCTTCTGCCTCCTAATGACTAATGACTAATTTATGAACATAACGCGAATTTTCGTTTTAGCCAAAAATGTATTTCAGGAAGTGGTGCGCGATCGCATCCTTTACATTATCGGTTTTTATTTGGTTTTAATGGCCATTGCTGATCGTCTAATTACTGAGTTTACTTATATAAGCGCGACTAAAATTTTTATTGATTTTGGTCTAGCGGCCATAAATGTAATTTGTTTAATTGTCGCTATCTTTATCGGTACAGGAATGGTCAATAAAGAAATTGAAAAACGTACCGTGTTAGTATTAATTGCTAAACCTATTAGCCGTGGCGAATTTATTATCAGTAAATATTTAGGCTTATCTGCTGTCATAGGTGTACTAATTACCGCCATGACAATAATTTTTGTAGGATTTTTGCAACTTTCTCACAATCCTTATCCCTTAGCCAGTATTTTAATTGCTGCTGTTTTCTTATTTTTACAGTTATCTTTAATGGTAGCAGTAGCCATAACTTTAGGAGTATTTACCAGTTCCTTAATTGCTACAGCTTTAACTTTTGCTGTGTACTTAATGGGAAATATTAGTCAAGATTTAGTGCAACTAGGCCGCCTCAGTCGTAACTCTGGAGTAGAAAGGATGATACAAGGTTTGTATCTCATACTCCCAGATTTATCGAGATTAGATTTAAAAAATGATGCTGTTTATGGTTTGCAAGCATTACCCGATACTCTCACTCTAACTATTAATGCTGGCTACGGTTTAATATATATTGCCATGCTGTTAGCTATTGCTGTTTTCATTTTCTTACAAAAGGAGTTTTAGGCATTAGGGAACAGGGAACAGGGAACAGGGAACAGGGAACAGGGAACACTTCGACTGCGCTCAGTGCGGTGCAGGGAACAGGGAACAGTTATTAGTCATTAGTCATTAGTCATTAGGAAATAAGGAATTAGGAAATAAGGAATTACTTCTTCTTTCCCCCCTGCCCCCCTGCCCCTCTGCCCC
>DATGXB010000154.1:0-11834 GCA_035299225.1 Nostocaceae cyanobacterium
CCCTGCCTCTTCTCCCCTGCCCCCTGCCCCCTGCCCCCAACTTGAGTAAAACATTTTGAATAATCTCATCCCCGGCTATCACCTCCGTCGAGGTTCACCCATAGATAAATCGCTCTTGGTCAAGTTTATGCACCGCACTTACCAAGAAATGTTTACTCAGCAAGATTTTTCTCACTTAGCAAGGACAGTAGAACAATATTTATCTACTGATACGCCTTTATGGTGGGTAGATGTAGAAAATCCTCAAGCCTCTGCTGCACCTGTAGCCTGTTTATGGGTAGGTTATGCCATAGATCAAGTTACAGGCTCACGTCGTCCCCATATCTTCCTGCTTTATGTCCACCCAGAACACCGTAGAAAAGGCATCGGTACAGCTTTAATGCAGTTTGTAGAAAATTGGGCTCAACAAAGAGGCGATCGCCAAATCAGTTTACAAGTCTTTACAACCAACACCCCCGCCATCAACCTGTATCAGCATTTGGGATATCGTACAGAATCCCTGTTGATGCTAAAATCTCTCAATATAGAAAAATAAATTTAGTTCAGAAAACTATCATAATGTAACATTTTCATAATATGAATTTTCTTAGATACGATTATTCATCTATCAGATTAATGCTTGCTCGTATAGGGGGAGCACCTAATAAAGTAAAAAAATTATGTACGACGAAGACGACCTAAGCCTACTCGATGCCGAGGTGGAGCTAGAAAGCCCCCTAGACAAAATGCAGCCACTGACGGACTCAGAAGTGGCCAAACCTGACCCGGAAATCATGCTGGCATTGTTGGAAAATCCCCAAACCCAGCAGAGAATGTTAGCAGCTCGCGCCTTTTGTGATTTAGAAGATAAGCGTGCTATCCCCCATCTCATTCGCCTCTTAACAGATAATTGTCCCTTAGTGCGAGTTAGTGCCGCTTATGCCTTGGGTAGAAATCCTAGTCCAGAAGCAGTAGAACCATTAATTAACCAACTCAACCGGGACTTTAATGGCTACGTGCGTAAAGGAGTAGTTTGGTCACTTGGTAACTGTCGCGATCGCCGTTCCTTAGAACCCCTAGCCGATGCCTTAAGAACCGACATTCCCGCCGTGCGATTGTGGGCGGCCAGTGCCTTAGCACAAATGTCCCAAGTCAGTTATGAAGCAGTTTTGAGGGCAATTCCCTCACTGATTGAAGCCTTATTACAAGATGCGATCGCACCAGTCCGCAGTAATAGCGCCTGGGCGATCGGTCAGTTATGCCGTGAACTACCTTCCAACGTAGTCTATGCTACAGCCATTGACGCATTAATCCAAGCTTTTGCTGAAGATCAAGACTTAGGAGTCAGAGAAGACGCTAAAGCCTCACTATTAGGAGTCGGTGATCCTCGTGGTTTACAACTAATTGAAACCTTAGAACAAGAAGGTTGGTTTTAAAAAAACTATTACTTAGGGGTAGGTTAAGCAAAAAAATCTGAACACAAACCCATAATTTATATGCAAAACCCCCCCTTTCAAATTTATAGCTAATCCTTAAATATCCAAAATTTGCCAATCAATCTCCGGCTTACCAAAAGAGCACAAAGCCGAATTAATCGCCGAAAAAGGTTTACTACCAAAAAAGCCATTTCGTGCTGACAACGGCGAAGGATGGGCTGATTGAATCACACAATGACGGTTACTATCAATTAATTTTAACTTCTTCTGTGCATATCCACCCCACAACACAAACACCACCGGATCAGTTTTTTCATTTACCTTTTTAATTACCCCATCTGTAAATTTTTCCCAACCCTGATTTTTATGTGAATTTGGTTTGTGCGCTCTTACAGTTAACACCGCATTTAACATCAAAATTCCCTGTTTAGCCCATGACACTAAATAACCATGATTAGGAATACTAAAGCCCACATCCTCCTTTAGTTCCTTATACATATTTACTAAAGATGGTGGTGGCTTAATACCAGGTTTCACAGAAAAACATAAACCATGAGCTTGGTTATCATCATGATAAGGGTCTTGTCCTAATAATAAAACATTCACATTTTCATAAGGAGTTAATTCAAAAGCAGAAAATACATCCTTTTCCGCCGGAAAAACAGTATGATTTTGCCTTTCCTCGTTCACAAATTCTTGTAACTTACTAAAGTAAGGCTGTTCAAACTCATCTGCAAGTATATCTTGCCAAGAACTAGGAAGTTGATGTTTATTCATGGGATTTACAGAAAATTTAGTTACAAGTGATGAGATATTAATTTTAACCGCAGATGGACGCAGATTAACGCAGATAGATATTTGTAGGGTGGGAATTTATTGATTAAATTCTGAATAAAAGCAAATTATGCTTGAAAATGCCCACCTACGTATTTTTCAAAAATTCAATCATAATCCTATATACCATTCTTTTCGCATATATCCTCGAATGGACATTCTGAACAATTGGGATTTTTAGCAGTGCAAGTATAACGTCCATGCAAAACCATTGCCGGACCGAAAAACGTCCATTCTGACTGCGGAACTAACTCCATTAAATCTTGTTCAATCTTTTCTGGAACTTTCTTTTTTGATAATCCCATGCGTTGACTAACTCTAGCAACATGAACATCAACAATAATTCCAGTAGGTAAATTAAAAGCCGTATTTAAAACCACATTTGCAGTTTTTCTGGCTACCCCTGGTAAAGTTACCATTTCTGCCATTGTTTGAGGAACTTCACCACCAAATCGCTTGACTAATTCCTGACAAACACTTTGGATAGTTTCCGCTTTTTTGCGATAAAATCCCGTAGGTTTAATATTTTGTTCTAATTCTAAGGCGTTGCTGATGTTAGGGATGAAAATGATTTTGCATAAATCCAAAACCCTTGTAGAGACGTTCCATGGAACGTCTCTACACTCAAAAATCATCCCGCAATTATGCAACACCAATTCTAAAATATCAGCTTGTGCATAAGCTTGAGCATTAGCATATTTGACAAACAAAGTTTTAGTGACTTTGTTCACTCGTTCATCTGTGCATTGTGCAGCCAAAATAGTTGCTACTAATAATTGTAAAGGAGTGTCCCAATCTAACTCATATTTAGCATTAGGATGGGATTTTTTTAACTCACTGAGAATAGTTTCAATTACTTGGGTATTAGTTGTCATACAATTATGATTTGAGGATAATTTAAGCTGCCAAATTAATTACAGTTTGATTTTCCCAATATAACCTAATGTAGTACAAATATACAGTAATTATAAAATTTCAAAATCTATACATCAATAGATAATGACTATTTAATTTTATAAATATTAGTGCAGCATGGCGAAAATAACTATCTATCTCAACCCTATCAAACATCAGTTAAATCAACCTTCTTATCTCCTGCCTCCTTGCACTAGGTAGGGTGGGCATTTCCGAGCATAATTCGCTTTTATTGAGAACTTAACCCATAAATGCCCACCTGATAAATACCTAAATTTTTCACAAATCATTTAGGATTCTTATAGATGATTTACCTCACCTTTACTGATACTCAGCCCATTCACTCATCATAGACAGAACATAGACAATTTTTCCTTCTTCTACTGATAATTGATCCACAACTGTGGCTTTACGTCGAGTACCAAGGTAGACAGTATAAGAAATAAATGCACCGTCTTGATTGTGCATAACTCTGCCGAATATCACTTCTCGAAGATCGGGGAAACGTATTGAGTTAGCATACAAATCAATGTGTGCATCAATGCCATCGAAGCATCGCAGTTTTGGGTCTTCAAATCTCACATCAGCAGATAAAGTATTTCGCACACGCTCCCAATCTCCCTGATACCATCCCGAAAAATAGTCATGAGCTAAACCACTTACAATTTTGATTAATTTTGTATCAGTCATGTGCTGATATTAGATAAATCTGGATAACCTTCTGGCCATTCACTCATCACCGAAAGGACATAAACTATCTTTCCTTCTCTTACCGTTAACTGATCCATAACAGTTGCAACTCGCTCATGGCCTAAATATACATCATAAGAAAGAAATCCAACATCTTGATTGTTAGCGACTCTGCGGGGTGATACTCCTTTTAAATTGGGAAAACGTTGTGAGTTAGCATACAGGTCAATATGGGTATCAATACCATCAAAGCATCCCAGTTTTGGATCTTCAAATCTCACATCAGCAGATAGTGTACCCCGCACCTGCTCCCAATTTTCATATTGCCATCCCCAAAAGTAATCTTCTATTAAACGACTTACTGTGTTTATTATTTCTATATCACTCATATTTTATCCTTTTGTAAGTCAATAGGGGCAAAAATTGAGAAAGCTTCATCTACCCAGTTTTGGTGGGATTTAATAAAGTTTTCTACTTGTTGGTCTGTGGGAGTAAATTTTCCATATAAACGTATATAACCCCTTGTAATATCAAACATACTCTGTGGAACATCTGCTTTGCTCACATCAAAAGTATTTTTATCCCAAACCTTAAGCAATTGACGGTGACGAGAAGGTATAGTAAATTTTTTCTGCAACATTTCATAAGCAGCTTTGGCTTGACTAGCGTGCGATCGCCATTCAGAGTGAATAAGATCCTCCCAAGGAGCCATATTACGCACTCCCACTTTCAACTGTCGATCATCTTTCTGGAAGGCATCACAAACGTGTCTTAACTCATGCGTAAGTGCTATAACTCGATCAGAGACTTCTAATCCTGCAAGTGATTTAATTTCTGCTTCTGAATCTTTAGGCATTGGTTCTATTACTACCTCACCAGGGAGAGGTTGAGGACTGTATTTAGCAACACCTCCTTTTGGCTTGCCTGTTTTAACTTCAAGGTCTATACCTTTAAGTAGAGAATTTGCTTCTTTTTGAATATCTGCAAGAACGGTAAATTTTTCTGCCAACGGGGGATTATTTTCTGCATTTAACCATTCAATATCCTTATTGAAATATAACTTTCTTTGCACTAGCAGATTTTGAAGAGATATTCAAAAAAGCTGGAAATTATCTATAAATAACAGTTAACTCTTTTTACTTGGGTCAAACTTCAATTTAAAAAATGTAGGCTGGGCAATATCCAACCTACAAATTAAAATTCGTAATTTTTAATTTTTAATTCTTTAACTTTCTGGTTTAACTAAATTCAAATCAAAAGGTCTTTCGATATCATCTTCACCCAAATACTCACCATTTTGAATTTCTAAAATCACTAAAGGAATCTGTCCGGGATTGTCTACTTTATGTAAGGTTGCAGCAGGAACATAGGTAGATTCATTGTGAGTAAGCAATATTTCCTCATCACCACAAGTTACTTTAGCCACACCAGAAACTACAACCCAATGTTCATGACGATGATAATGAATTTGTGGTTTAATCCCATGTTTAGGCTTAATTTCCACGCGACTAATGCGGTAGTTTTCCCCCTCATCAATCACTTCTACATATCCCCAGTAACGCTCACCAGAATGGGAAGATGATTGGTTGATATGGGTTTGTTGTTCATGTTCCGATTGTTGCATATCGCAGTTTTTAACCCCAACAATATATTATTTTGCTATTTTATTACTAGCTTGACTATATTGAATCCGGTAAATTCGATTGTTGGCTTCTTCTGTTACTAATAGACTACCATCAGGTAAAACTAATAAACCTACAGGCCGCCCCCAAGTGCTAGGAATAGAAGGGTCGAGTAAAAAACCTGTTAAAAAATCTTCGTAATTTCCAAAAGGACGACCTTGATTATTAAAAGGGATAAAAACTACTTTATAACCAGTACCGCTATTTTTATTCCATGAACCCCGAAAAGCCACAAAAGCCCCATTTTTATATTTAGCTGGGAAAGTTTTACCATCATAAAACTGCAAACCTAAAGCCGCAGAATGAGATTGAAATAATACATCTGGTGTGCGAGTACGAGCGACTAAATCGGGGCGCTTACTTCTCCGATTCACTTTTTGTCTTGGTTCAACATAATTTGGACTTAAATAAGCATAAGGCCAACCATAAAACTCTCCTTGTTGAACACGGGTAAAATAATCAGGAACTAAATCATCACCTAAACCATCCCGTTCATTTACTGTAGTGTAAAGTTCCTTGGTGATGGGATGAAAATCTAAACCTACAGGATTTCGTAAACCAAAAGCAAAGGTTTTTCGTTGTGAACCATCTAAATTCATTTCTTGTATACTTGCTCTGGGTATGGCTTCTTCATCTACATTAGAACGAGAACCAATAGAAACATAGAGTTTTTGATTATCAGGTGAAACAACTACATTTCTCGTCCAATGTTGATTGTAACCACCACCAGGAAGTGAAGTAATTTTTTCACCTTTTCCTGTAAGTTGCTGCTGACCTTTTTGATAGGGAAATTTTAAAACTGCATCGGTATTACCAACAAAAAAAGCATCTTTTGTAAAAGCCATCCCAAAGGGGATATTTAAGCCATTTTCTTCACTAGCAAAGGTTTGTTTGATATCTGCAATCCCATCTCCGTTACTATCGCGTAATAAGCGAATGCGATCGCTTCTGGTTTCTGTGACTAACACATCACCATCAGGAGTTAAAGCTAACCAGCGTGGTGCTTCTAAATTTTCCGCAAACACATTCACCTGAAAACCTGGTGGTACGCGTAATACTGGCTTTTGGGGAATAGGCACAACTTGAGGCGGTTTTGATGCGCTATCTGTAGCAAAAGGTGCTGGTAAGTTTTTGAGTTGGATTTGGATAGGTTGGGGTGTGAATGGTAAAACTGAAATTAATGCTGGGTTTTGGGGTAATTTCTGAGTTTGTGGAGACTGTTGAGCAATTTCCGTCACAACTTGAGTATTTCCTACCCCTTGTGTGTAACTACAACTGACTGTAGGTATTAGCAATAATAGCAACCAGAAATGCTCAGAAAACCTCATTGCTGCTTTAAAATGAACAACTTTCCCAGTTTAAACTGAAAATTTGAGAGTTGTCACCAATCTTAAGTTTGATTTTCCGATTCTGATGATACTGAAAATAAACTTTTTTCTAAGGAGTTTCGTAAACTAGGGGTGACATCAGCAGCACTATTTAGACAATCTAACAGCAATTTGTTAGCCTCACAATATTGTTGTAATAATTGTAGTTCTTGGGGTGTAAATTGCCAGTTATAACCAAGTTGGCGATTTTGAATAATAATGTCGCGTAGTTTCTCTGTCCAGATTTTACCATGAACCTGCCACCATGTTTTTAATGTTAGTCTTCCTTGACTGGGGATAGGTAACTCTTGTTTTAATTTTTGTAGTTGTTGTTGTAGGTTGGTTTCCTTGTCTAAGAGATGTTCTAAATCCAGGGCTAAAGTTAAGGCTGTAAAACGCTGGAAAAAAATATCTGCTGTCATAGCCATACTTACACCCAAAGCATGAGTTAAAGCTAAATCTAAGGCTAAGTCTAAGGAAAGATTACCAGTTAACCGACGGTCTAATAATATAGCTAAGTTTTGATTTCGAGATTGGACATAGTCTGAAGGTAAGACTAGAGATAAATAAAAAGCTCTAACACTAGCGGGATGATAGGGGGTATTTACTGTTTGAGATTTTTGCTCTAACCATTGGAAGAAAGTTGTTAATTGCTCATTTTCTCTAGCTAAAGCATCTATTTTTTGCTTCATTAATTGTAGTAGTTGGTCAGCATTAGCTAAAACTCCTACGCTCATTAAAAATACTTCTCGCCAGCGTTTTTCTGTGATATGATTAACTAAGTCTGTTAAAGTTTGCGGATCATTTTGACTGGCTATTTCTCTGGCGGTAAAATACTCTTGAAAGGTTAAATGAGAGAAAGAATAAATACCTCGCGCTCTTTCTACTAATAAACCATGTTGAGATGCGATCGCCTTTAACACTACCCCACTTTCTAAATCTAGCGCATCTGTATCTTTTGTTCCTTCTGGCATTTGCCGTAAATAACTAGCTATTAACTGTCGAATTTTAATTTCTGGGAGAAAATAATCTCCTTGAGAAAAGGTAATAGCCGCAATACGACTGAGTAATTTAATTTTATGTAAAAGAGATAAATCTCGATAAACGCCATCACGTTTAATTCCTCTCGCTTCATCCCAGCGTACAAGTAATAAATCTAAACCCTGTCTATACAACTCTGCACGGTTTGCGGGAAAGTCCTCCACAAACTGAAATACTAAACAGGTCAAATTTAATAAAATTGGAATCGCTGCTAATTCTAGAATTGGACGATTTTCTACCAGTTCCAATTTTTGGATAAACTTCTGTGCTAAATTTTGGGCTATAGCTGGCGAATTTTTAGCAACTGACAAAAACCATTTTTGGGAAAAAGCAACGATTTGAGATTTGGTAAAATCAGCAATTTCTACTTGGGTAAATCCGGGAAAACTGTAATCATTAGCTGCAATCCGACAGGTAATCACAATTTTGTTTTTGTAAAACTTATCAATAAAATTATCAACTTTGTAAATAATCTTATCAAAATCATCACCGATAATTTCATCCAAACCATCTAATAAAACTAAACCTTTCCCTTGATTGAGAGTCATCATTAAATCTGCTTCAGAAATGTCTAAATTAATCAAATATTCCTGTAAATAATTGAATAAACCTAATTGTGGAGATTCCCGGATATCTTCCGCAAATTTTTTCAAGCTGATAAACATGGGTAAGTAATCCGGTAAAAATAGACCCTGATTACAACTTATAGCCAAAGATTGTAAAAATGTGGTTTTTCCCGAACCTGGTTTACCGATAACTAAAAGTTTAGAATATTTAGTAACTGCTTCTAAACCGGAAAGCCTTTCTTGGCGTAATCTTTCTAAGTCAAATTGTATTAATTCAGGCTCATGAAAATTTTGTAAATCCTTAACAGTAATCCATCTTTGACTAGCTATTTCTTCTAGAATATTCACATCTACATATAAATCATTAATATCAATCGGTCTAGCAATATCCAAAAGTTTTAATGTTCCACATTGATCATTAATTTTTTCATAATGAACTGACCGCAACTTTTTTACTAGATTATTAATATCATCTAAATTAGGCGTATGTATTTCTACAGATAGAAATTCTTCAACCTCTGGTTGTTGAAACACCTCTAATGGATCTAACCCTAGTATAAAGCAAATATCATTAAAAACATGACGGTCAATCGGTTTACCTGTAAAAAACTTCCAAATAGGTTGGCGAGTTTCTAAGCCTACTTCAGCAGCCAAATATTCCTGCGTCCAACCTTTACGCTTGAACGCTAATTTAGCCTTGCGGATTCCTTCGGGTGAGGCTTGGAGCGATCGCTTTGCCATGTCTTTAATCCTACATCCATTATCATTATACCCTGTTTGTATACAATTTATACAACTTATACAACTTATACGCTAACTTCAACCTAAAACCCAACACCATCTCAAACATAGATTGTCCATAATAGTCTGTAGTCAGCCAAATCTACATACCCAACTAGCTTATGGCATTGTTCAAAAAATCATTTTGACGCTGAACAATGCCCAAGCCTTTACTTTTTGCAGGCAGGGGGGAAGAAGCAGGGGTGCAGGGAGCAGGGAGCACGGGGGAAATAAGAATTAATTATTCATTTCCTATTGCCTATTTCCTATTGCCTATTGCCTATTGCCTATTGCCTAATTACTAATCAGGCATAACAGCCCCTAGAAGATTAGCACCTTGCAGATTTGCACCCCGAAGATTCGCACCCGTTAGGTTTGCACCTCCGAAATTTGCATAACTTAAATTTGACCAACTTAAATTAGCACCCATCAAATTAGCTTCACTAAAATTAGCGCGGAATAAATATGTACCACTCAAATGAGCCTTAGTTAAATTAGATTTAGATAAATTTGCCTTATATAAATATGCACCTATTAATTCCACTTCATATAAACTTGCTTCACACAAATCAGCATTAATCAAATTTGCACCCATCAAATTAGCAAAACACAAATTACTACGAATCAGTTTTGCATCCCCTAAATCTGCATCTCTCAAATCAGAATTATTGAAATCTGTACCAATTAAATTAGCATCGGTAAAAATAGCATCTTTCAAATTAGCACAACTAATATTAGCACCAATCAAATTAACTTGATGTAAATCCGCCTCAACTAAACTTACACCTTGCAAATTAGCCAAACTCAAATTAGCCCCACTGAGGTTAGCTTGAGTTAAATTAGCTTGGTAAAAATTAGTGCTACTCAATTCAGCACCACAAAAATTAGCACGGACAAGTAAAGCTTGACTGAAATCAGCCTTATTCAAATTTACCCCTTGTAGATTAGCACCTCTGAGGTTTTCCCGTTGCAAATTAACAGCACTCAAGTCAATATCTATTTCTGAATTTTGCTTTCTCCACTGAGTCCAAGTCACAGCGCCCGCTTTTAGTAAAGCTAAATGTTCTAAATTAGCCATTTTTACTCCTTACTCCTGACGCTTTGGGGATTTTCCCTACCTTTTACATTTTCAATCGCAGTCAAAGCACCCGCAGCACCTGCGAGTATATCCCGTTCTGCACCCCCCAGATAAAGCCTGCCAAAACTACCTACAGCTTGCACTTCCAAAATATTAATAGCAGCAGCCTTTTCCGCTTCATTAGCTGCTAATGCCGCATAAGCCGCCGGTTCAACCTCCAAAACATACAGAGTTTGTCCAGCCAGTAACAACTGTCCGCGACGGGTACGGTTAATAAGCTGTGTTTGGTAAGCGTCAATATTACGGATAATTTGGCTAGAAACCACACGGGGTTTTAAACACTCTTCCCTTTTTACCCCCAACGTAGCTAAAATCGCTTGTCCGGCGGCGCGTGTTTCCCCTTGGGAACCAGAATGAACTTCCAATAAACCATATAATCTTTCTACCACCTGTACACCCGGACGCACAGAGGCAGCTTTTAAAGCTACATCAGTAATACGATTAATTTCAATACCCGGAGAAATTTCAATCCACAGTGATGTATCCCCCGGTAATGGTAAAAAACCTTGGGCTACTGTTCCCATATATGCGGCGTGTTGTGGTTGCAGGCTGTCTAGAAATACGAAACTGCGTAGTTCTGCTCCCAAAGCTTTACTCTCCAGTACGTAAGGTTAATATATCGCAATATATGAGTTTACCCCTAAAGTGGCCTTGATGGGACAAGGAATTATGAATAGGGTTGATAGTGTAGTATAAAATACAGTATGTGTAGGGTGGGCATTTTGAACAAAATCCTGAATAGAAGCGAGAAATTTTAGGAAATGCCCACCGACCTATTTTTCAAAAATCGGCGTTGCTGATTCATTGGATGAATTTTGTGTCGCGCATTCGCCGTCAGGCGTTCCGCTTGTGGTAGGCGCAAAGACGCAAAGAATATACCTTCTGCTTTGGAAAAAAATCTTTATCATCCCGCAAATATGCAACACCCAAAAATCAAACAGAAATCCTATAGCTGGTAAAATAGGGAAGGAAGAAAGGTTACATTAGGTGGGCATTTATTACCAAAATCAGCTGTGATTCAAAATATTACTTAGGGTAGTGATAAAAATGTAGTGATAAACAAGAATATCAAGGAAAAGCTATTAGTATATTTATCAGTGTTACATATTAATTTTAGCAAAATCAACCGTTCATGAATAAATTTCACCAAAACTCAGTTTTGCTATATAGCTATATAATTGTAGACATACTGCTTTAATAATTAATTTTAAATATACTGGCACATTCAGTAATTAAGTTGGCGAGAAAAATTATTTACGTCATTAGATCATTTATTTTTTGGAATACTCTAATTAATTCTGCTTTCCTACTTATGACATCTACTAACCTTGTTTCCGATGTGGCTCAAATCATGTTGTTAAGAACGGTAAGATCCATAATCAAAAACCCAAATATAAATGTAAAGA
>DATGXB010000155.1:0-1983 GCA_035299225.1 Nostocaceae cyanobacterium
GAGGGGCAGGGGGGAATAAATTATTTTTACCCCGCACTCCACACTCCGCTTCGCACTCCGCACTCTGCACTCCGCACTCCGCAATCCTTAACTTCCTCATTTTCTCCCTCCCCATACCCGATTTTTAGGTAAATTGCTTACTTAAGGTAACAGGTTTATGCACAGTAATCTTCTTTTTATGAATGGAAATCATTTTTTTCTCACGTAAGTCTCCCAGTAAGCGAGTGACAGTCACACGAGTAGAACCAATGGCCTCAGCGATCGCCTGATGGGACAGCTTTAAATCAATGGTAATGCCATCTGCACAAGGAACGCCAAAATCACGGCACAGAATCAACAGAAAACTGATTAACCTTGAACCCATGTCACGGTGAGCTAGAGTTTCAATCATCATTTCTGTTTGTAGAATCCGTGAAGACAAACCCCGCAACATTAACATTGATAATTCTGGGTTCTCTTTTAGCGCTTGTTCTACTTGCTCAATTGGTGCTGACAGCAATTCCACAGCAGTGAAGGCCACTGCATGATAAAATCTGTCAGACTTATTGCCTGTTAATAATGACAAAACACCAAAAACACTATTTTCCCGCAGCAGTGCAACAGTTATTTCCTCTCCCGCTTCATACACCCTGGAAAGTTTCACCGCACCCTTAAGGAGAAAATAAACTCGTTCAGCCGGATCGCCGGGGAAAAAGATCGTTTTATTGCGTTCAAACGTTTCCACAACCGGCGGAAATGCCCCGGTTGCCATCTGACGAAAAACATTTGCTAGGGCTTTATCTTGTGTCACGATCATCTCCCTTCCCCTACCCAATGCCAGAAAAACAAAATAGATTACCTAAGAATACACCTGAAATTTCAATAAAGCACCGTCAACCTTTCTGTTCTTTCCTATACTCTATTTTACCTCTTCCTAGTTATTTGTTTATAATGATACCTAATTTTTGCTCTCTTTAGCTAGGATTTTTTGATAAGTGTTTCCACGCTTGAGAGTGCCACCCTTATCCCTAAAAATAAATCATCTACTGCCATAACTTGTCAAAAAATAAGCTGGATTTTAGTAGCCGTCCACACTAAGCTAAACAGCATTTAGAAAAATCTTATAGCCAGGAAACACCAATGAGCCTCAGATTCTAGTATGCTCCTAATGGTCAGTCTCATTCAAAATTTTTATGCTTGATCTGTCTGGAAAAAACGCCCTCGTTACGGGTATTGCCAATAACCGCTCTATTGCTTGGGGAATCGCCCAACAGCTGCACCAAGCAGGTGCGAATTTAGGCATCACATACTTGCCAGATGACAAGGGAAAATTCGAGAAAAAAGTGGCTGAATTGGTAGAACCTCTCAATCCAAGTTTATTTCTTCCTTGTAATGTGGAAAATGAAGAGCAAATTAAATCTACTTTTGCAGCTATTTCCGAAAAATGGGGTAAGTTAGATATCCTGGTTCACTGCTTGGCTTTTGCCAATAAAGAAGATTTAACTGGTGATTTTAGCAGCACTTCCCGCGCTGGATTTAACAAGGCTTTGGAAGTTAGCACTTATTCCTTAATTCAATTAAGCGGCGCAGCTAAACCATTGATGACAGAAGGAGGGAGTATAATTACTCTCACATATTTGGGAGCAGTGCGTGCAATTCCCAATTATAACGTCATGGGAGTAGCCAAAGCAGGTTTAGAAGCTAGTGTGCGTTACCTAGCATCAGAATTAGGCCCACAAAATATTCGTGTAAATGGTATTTCCGCCGGTCCCATCCGCACCTTAGCCTCTTCAGCCGTGGGGGGAATTTTGGACATGATTCACCATGTTGAAGAAATCGCTCCTTTACGCCGCACTGTGACACAATTAGAAGTAGGTAATACCGCCGCTTTCCTTTGCAGCGACTTATCCAGTGGCATCACTGGACAGATTATTTATGTAGATGCAGGATATGAAATGATGGGAATGTAGAAGAGGCAGGGGGGTAGGGGGCAGAGGGGCAGGG
>DATGXB010000156.1:0-35717 GCA_035299225.1 Nostocaceae cyanobacterium
TAGAGGAGATGTTTCGAGATTTCAAGAGTGGAGGTTATAATTTAGAATCAACAAAAGTATCTGGTAAAAGATTTATCGCCTTAGTATTACTCATATCACTGGCTTACCTATTAGCGACAATACAAGGGAGAGAAATTAAACGTAAAGGAGTACAAAAATATATTGGTAGAGTGAAAGAAACAGGGAGATATACAAGGAGACATAGCAGTTTTTATATAGGATTATATGGCTATACTTGGGTTAATTTCCAGGAGATATGTAGAGAGTTAGTCGAACAGTTAATGAGAATAAGTCCTAATAAGCGTAGGTATTATCAACAGGGGCAAAGGGCTATGAGGCTTGTTCTATCTACGTTGTAGCCACTTTTGTCGCCCCTTCAGGTCTGAAAGATAATCATCCTACTTTACACCAACAAGTAAAAACTTGGTTTGAAACAGCCAAATCTTTGGGATTCAAAGATGTAGATGTGAGTATTAGTCAACGGGTAGAAAAAGGGCATCATCGCCTGGAAAAACGGGTGGTTTATACTGTTCCAGTCTCACAGTTACCAGCACTTCATCAACAAGACCAGTGGGCAGGACTCCAGACAGTTGTGATGGTTGTGCGTACAATTGAGCATTGGAATATAACTACCCATGAAATTCAATTTTATATTACTACTCTCCAAAGTGATGCGAATAAAATTGGTAGTGCGATTCGGCAACATTGGGGGATTGAAAACTCTGTTCATTGGACTTTAGATGTAACCTTTCAAGAAGATAAATGTCGGATTCGTTCGATGCACAGCCCACAAAACTTTGGTTTACTACGTCGCATTGCTCTTAATGCTTTGAATAGAGAAACATCTTTTCGTCGCAGCATTAGACAGAAGTCCAGGCGTGCAGCAATGAATGATCAGTATATGGTTTCTGTTTTAGCTGCATTTGTTCCAAATTCTTCCCCTCTGCTGTAATCCTTTTGTCAAGAAGATTTGAGATGCGCTAACCCTGATTCTCTGGCATACAGAGTTGATGATTACTACGAATTGCTAGGACATACTGGAGATTATACTCATTCAAACCCTGGCGGAAATTACTACTTTCACCGTAGAAACTATCTGCTAAAACTACCTGAAAGTTAAATCCTTTGTCTCGCAGTTCGGCAATTATCTCCCCTGCTAATTCCGGTTTACTTTTATATTTATCTCCTGGTTGTAATTGGTGTTTAGGTTTATAGATTTTAAACAATAATGGAAATGTGACTCCATCTAAAATACCATAAGCATTTACTGATACTATTCCTTGGTCTCCCTTCCCTAAATTACCAATATATTGCCGGGCTATATATTCAGTAGTTTTTCCTTTTTTTTCATCTCCCGTCTTATCTATTGCTAATATGAATATTCTCCGCTTGGCTCTCTTGGGATCTGAGTGATAAGTAAAGCTAATTAATTAGCAATATCAAGGCTTTCCGCTTTTGCTCACCAGTCATTTTTGTATCATTATGATACATTTTCCCCATAAACCCAAGAGAGCCTCCGCTTTAATCCGTTGGATAATATCTCTAACCTTCTGTCTTGAAATTTTTGTGTTGACCAGGGAGAGTTGAATATACAGTAATGTAAAGATTGTGCATTTTTTAATCCTGTTACTTTGGCAATTACGGGCAATGTCTTTCTTTTTGCTTCTGAAATTATCCCTAAAATCAAATTTTTAAAATTCTCAAAACTTCTCACATCTGGAAATATATAGGAATCCTACTTGAGTCTTGCTCAATATACTGAGACTCAATCGTTGATGATATACGGTTTAGAGTTTACAGCTTGTTCAAAAATAAAATAGGAGTCCTATATCTTTGTAGGCTTCACAATATTCGTCTACAAAACAATCTGTTTTTTTAACTGTTCTTGGTAAAGTCATGGCTTTCCTCCTTGTGGTAAGGGTTGTAGCCTCTCACTTCTATTTTATCTCCTCTATCTGACATAAGAGGGATAATCTCTCAGCACACAAAATAAAAGAAATTGAACCTTTAACTCAATCTGTGGGAGCGAGTGTTCTATATCAATCGCCTTATTCTCCTGAGTTTAATCCGATTGAACATTGGTGGTCACAACTAAAATCTTTTTTACGTAAATTTTCTCCAACTACTGCACAAATGGTTGATGCTTTAATTTCAATTGCTATTGATTTAACCGATCCTGAGCATTTAAAAAACTGGTTTACTCACTGCTGTTACTGTACCTCATAAATATGAAACGGGCTGTATAAGTTATTGACAATAGAGGGTTTTTAATGAAATCTTTGTCTGGTAATGTTTTTTGGACTTCTGTGTACACAGTAGCATGAAAAGAGGGAACAGAACAAAAATTTGTGTAATTAATTCTGCCTGACCACTTAATAAATATTTTTTGTATTTATTAATACAGGAGAGAAATGATTTATTAGACTATAAATGCGCTTAATCGAAGGTTTATATAATTTGACTGTTATAGTTATGTGGATATTAGCGAATTTATTGAATAAACCGAGAATAAAATTTACTTTTTCAGGATTAATTAGCAACTTGTTGAAAATACCTGTAAGGAGTTTTACGGTACGTAGGTAGAGAAAATTGTAGTTAAACCACAGGAAAAAATACTCTCAAAAATAAAGAAAAAGTGGGCGTTGCTGATTGGTGGGATGTTTTTTTGTCTCACGCAAAGGCGCAAAGGCACAAAGACAAAGGTTTTCAATATTGAACTTTACAATTTCATCCGGCAATTATGCAACACCAAAAAGTGAATCAGGCATAAAAACTGAAAAATCAGGTGTAAAGAGCTATATACCTAAAAACACTAAAAACAACGACGTTTGGGAATTTCTGAATGTATAGAGGTGAAAGATAATGGCTAACTTAATTTCTGTTCAATCCCATAACGATATTTTACAACCTATTCGCCACTGGTTGGAATCCATAGAAATTCATGACCGTAAATTTGCTCATTTTTTGTGTAAAGCCATTCCTGCTCAATGCCCCTTTGAACGCAATATTATAGTATTTGGTTATACGTTACTGCATATTCCCCCAATGTGTAAATTAAATCCTTTTTATGAGCAAGTTGTAGGGTTGCGTTTTAGAGCATTGTGCTACTTAGCTGATGAATGTGGAGAAGACATCACTTGTTATTACTAATCATCTCTACATTACTGAGCATATATACTTAATTCATCACCTAGTTTAGTAAAAATAACAAATCAGATTTTTTAAAATTTAGGTGCAACTACGAACTAAAACTCCGCAGATAATAGGATGATTAATTTTAAAAATATACATAGGGTGAGCATTTCTGGTGGAAATAGTGCATTACCGTAAATTCTCCTAAGAAATTCTCACTTTAAATATTCCTATAATTCTGCAAATATAATTAAATATTGGCTCTATTTTCAGAGTTCATCTATACTTCGATTGGGGAATTTTAAATTATAAGCATGACATATTTAGAAACAGCAGCACAATTTTACAGTGAGGTAGCCCAAACACCAGAAGTAGGGCTGTGTTGTGTTCAAAGTTCACCTCTGCAACTGCCAGAACTAAAAATTCCTTTGCCTATGCAGGAGATGAACTATGGTTGCGGAACAACTGTTCATATTCATGAATTGGCAAATCAACCTACAGTTCTGTATGTTGGTGTAGGAGGTGGTTTAGAAGCATTACAATTTGCTTATTTTTCCCGTCGTCCTAGTGCGGTAATTGCTGTAGAACCAGTTGCTAATATGCGAAAGGCTGCTACCCGGAATTTAAAAATTGCAGCTCAAGAAAATCCTTGGTTTGACCTTAGCTTTGTTGAAATTCGTCCTGGTGATGCTTTTCATTTACCCGCAGCAGATAACTCTGTAGATGTTGTAGCGCAGAATTGTTTATTTAACATTTTTGAAGTGACAGACTTAGCTCGTGCTTTAAGAGAAGCATATCGAGTCTTAAAACCAGGTGGGCGCTTACAGATGAGTGATCCTATTACTACTAGGCCTATTCCCGCGCATTTACGGGCAGATGAAAGATTACGCGCTATGTGTTTATCAGGTGCAATCTCTTATAAGGAGTATACGCAAGCAATTATTAATGCAGGATTTGGACAAATTGAAATTCGCGCTCGTCGTCCTTATAGATTGCTAGATAAAAAGACGTATAATTTAAGTGAAAATGTACTTTTAGAAAGTCTTGATTCTGTTGCTTTGAAAGTAGAAATTCCCGAAGATGGGGCTTGCGTTTTTACAGGAAAGACAGTGATTTATGCAGGTACAGAGCCATTTATTCATGATTCAGCAGGACACACATTTGCACGGGGAATTCCTGCGTCGGTTTGTGATAAGACTGCGGCAAAATTAGCAGCTTTAAATTCTGAGGAATTGATTATTACTGATTCTACTTGGCATTATAATGGTGGTGGATGCTGTTAAAAGCAATCAGTAAAATCAGGTAATAAATAGATAATTTTAGGGGGCATTAAGCAAAGATATCAAATTTTATTTGACAATTTCAAATATTAACGCTCCCTATTTTGTTTTCTAATGTTAGAAAAAATAATGTTACAAACAACAATTACTCCTTTTTCAAAAAAACTAAATTCTCCTTTAACTAAAAAACAGATCAACGTCTTACAAATTAATTTGGGTAAGCGTTGTAATTTAGCTTGTATACATTGTCATGTTGAGGCTAGTCCGAAAAGAACAGAAGAACTTTCTTCAGAGATATGTCAGCAATTAATTGAGGTAATCCATAAATTTCCTGAAATTAAAATTGTGGATTTAACTGGCGGTGCTCCAGAGATGAATTATGGATTTAAGCCTTTGGTAGAAGCTGCTAGAACAACAGGAAAACAAGTAATTGTTCGTTCTAATTTAACAATTTATTTTGTGGATGGTTTTGGTGATTTACCGGAATATTTCGCCAAAAATCAGGTGAGAGTTGTGGCTTCTTTGCCTTGTTACTTAGCTGATAATGTGGATAAAATGCGGGGTAATGGGGTTTTTGATAGCTCAATTAAAGCTTTGCAATGGTTAAATCAATTGGGTTATGGTAAAAAATCAGGTTTAATTTTAGATTTGGTGTATAATCCGCAGTTGCCATCTAGTCAAAATTTTGCCTTAACTCCAGAACAGGGAAATTTAGAAGTATCTTATAAAATGTTTTTGCGAGAGCATTTTGATATTGAATTTAACAACTTATTTACTATTACTAATTTACCTGTAGGGAGAACTAAGTTATATTTGGAGCGCAAACAGTTATATTCTAGCTATTTACAGTTTTTAGAGTCGCATTTTAACCGAGATACGATGGAGTATTTAATGTGTCGTGATGAAATTTCGGTTGATTATTTGGGGAATGTTTATGATTGTGATTTTAATCAAATGATGAATTTACCTGCTAAAACAATTGATGGAGAAACGTTAACAGTGAGTAAACTATTGGCAATTGGCAGTTTAGATGTTATTAAGGAAGTACAAACGGCGGAATATTGTTATGGTTGTACGGCTGGATGTGGTTCTAGCTGTGGTGGTGCATTGATATAAGTTGAATTTAGCTAATTTTATCATAAATTAACTATGTAACGAATTTTAAGGTCATCATCTCACCTGTTCATAAATGACATAAGATTAAATTGAGTTAAATCTCCTCACACCAAATTGCAGCCGTGTATATTTTTATCTTGTCACGGCTTTTATTTATATTGATATAAGATAACAAATATAACTAAATAAGTAATTAGGCAGAATTAATTACACAACTTATTTCCCTGTTCCCTGTTCCCTGTTCCCTGTTCCCTTGCTTTACGTAGGAAATTAATTTTGCACAACTGCTTATTACCATAATTAATTCTGTCTCAACTAACCATACAGTTAGATTTAGCCTCAAAAAATCCTGTTACCAAAATTGTTACGGGTGCGTTGTTGTTCTGTGAATCATTTATGATGATATTAGTTAAGCTCCTCACACCACAATAAAGCCGTGAAACTGATTGTTTCGCGGTTTTTCCATTTTTAGGTTAATTTTGTAGTTAATATTGGCTGAGAAAGTCCAGGAATTGTTGTGGAAATAGTTGGTTTGTTGATTCTTGTCCGATGTAAGATGACCAAGAGTAAGGCGATTTTATGATATCAGAAGCTAATTCTTAATCAAATCATAGATTTTTTTGGCAAATCGCTTTCGCATTGCTCCCAGATTACCTAATACCTATCTTCTTTCTTATTTTTGAAGTGTTACGCAAAGGGAAATGACAACTGAACTTTTACAACAAGTAAGGGTAATTGATCCACTTACAGGGATTGACCAAATATCTGATGTATTAATTGCTGATGGTTCGATTCAGGCAGTTGACGCACAAATCACCGATATTAGCAGCCATACTCATATTTTAGATTGTCGGGGGTTAGTTCTCGGTTCTGGATTAGTGGATTTGTATAGTCATTCTGGGGAACCGGGATTTGAGGACAGGGAAACGCTGCAATCTTTTTTACAGGCTGCTGCCTTTGGTGGTTTTACTAGGATTAATATTTTGCCTGATACAAGTCCACCAATTGATAATCCTGCATTGGTGGCACAGTTGCAAAAATATCAATCAGAAAAAACCCTTCCCCGTCTTGATGTTTGGGGTGCTATTACTTTAGAACTGGCTGGAAAACAATTAACAGAATTGGGTGATTTAACGGCGGCTGGTGTAGTGGGCTTTACTGACGGGTTGCCTGGGGAAAATCTGGGTTTAATACGGCGAGTGTTAGAATATTTACAACAATTTAATAAACCTGTGGCGTTTTGGCCATGCGATCGCTCTCTTTGTGCTAATGGTGCAATGCGGGAGGGTGTGGACGCTTTCCGGTTTGGTTTATCTCCTATTCCTGCTAGTGCGGAAACTTCGGCTTTAGCGGCTTTATTGGAATTGGTAGCAGATATTGGTACACCCGTACATATTATGCGCGTTTCTACGGCAAGAAGTATAGAATTAATTGCTAAAGCAAAGGCTGATGGTGTCCCAGTTACCGCTAGTACCACTTGGATGCACATTTTATTAGATACAACAGCGATTAAGAGTTATCACACAGCCTTACATTTAGATCCGCCTTTGGGGAATCCTAGTGATGTACTGGCATTGCGTGAGGGAGTGAAAAAGGGAATTATAGATGCGATCGCTATTGATCATGCACCTTATACTTATGAGGAGAAAGTACAGGCATTTGCTGAATCACCACCAGGAGCGATCGGTTTAGAATTAGCATTACCTTTACTGTGGCAAAATCTGGTAACAACTGGCGAATTTACCGCTTTAGAATTATGGGGTGCTTTGAGTAGTAAATCGGCTGAATGTTTACAAGGAAAAGTGAGTAAAATAGCCCCAGGAGAAAAAGCAGAATTAACATTATTTAATCCCCAACAAACTTGGACAGTTAATCGAAAAAATCTCCACACACTTTCCAGTAATACCCCTTGGTTTGAACAAGAATTAATGGGTAAAGTTGTTAAGATTTGGTGTTAGTTTTTGTTGGTTCAACGCGGAAATAACCATCCAGTTAAAAAGCCAGGGAATTACTATTTACAGCATATTTCAGGTAAATGAGGTGCAAGCTGAAACTGAAAACTTAGACAAGACAAGGCTTTCCCTCCTGCCTCCTGCCCTCTGCCTCCTGCTGTAATTAAGCTTTCTTCCCTCCTGCCTTCTGGCACCAGATAGTGATTTTGAGATTTCCCACCCGTGGGAGGGTGGGTAAAAGATTACTTAACGTCCAGTAATTCCACATCAAAAATAAGAGTAGCGTTAGGAGGGATAACACCACCAGCACCACGCTCACCATAACCCAACTTGGACGGGATAATTAGCTGACGACGGCCACCGACTTTCATTGTACTTAGTCCTTCGTCCCAGCCTTTGATCACTTGCCCAATACCTAGTTTAAAACTAAAAGGCTGATTGCGATCGCGTGAACTATCAAACTTTTTCCCATCTTCTAAAGTACCAGTGTAGTGAACAACTACAGTTTGTCCAGGTTGAGGAGTCGCACCAGTACCTTCTTCTAGTTCAACATATTTTAAACCCGAATCAGTGGTAACGACATTAGCACTAGCCATAATCTTGCTCGTTGTTGTGGTATTGTTTTCTTGAATAACAGTGGTAGATACTGGGGTTTGTGTTGTAGGGTTAGCAGTAACCGCATTATTTTGTTTACTGGTAACTTGAGCTACAACCAAAACTACAACAAACACCAGCATCAATCCCACACTGATGAAAATTGCCTTCAAAATCAGTCCTCCCCAAAATTAGGTAACTTGGTAATGGATGACCAACAGAACAAAAACCAGTTTAAATCACAAATGACATCTTAACGCCAAAGTTTATTTTCTAAATCCCGCACTTGACGTTCTAAACGGTCAATTCTCCCCCGTAATTCATCCATTTCTGATTGACGCGCTACACCCAAATCTTGCATCATATTCCGCATTTGGCGCTGCATTTGCACGTCCCAGTTACCTTGCTCAGATTTTAACTGCTGTACAATATCATCCATCACAGCCTTAGCTTGCTCAGGATTGAGTTTACCATCTTTCACCAACTCCTCGCTTGCCTGACGCAGCTTATCCGCTACTAAAGAGGTTGTACCAATACCCAGCATCATAATCTGTTGCAACCAGTTGTTGCTGTCCATAAATCCTTCCTGTTACTTGTTTTCTACCAGCATCAACCTGAGTGTACCCAAAAAGGCTATGCTGAAGGTTTAGTTATACTCGGATATAGCTCTATTCTGGCAAATTTCAACACGTAAGGAATAGTAGACGGTGGTAGTAGAACAATTAAAATTTGCTGCTTTAGCAATCTGAAGAGATGATCACTTTTGTTTTGATATCACATCACGAATAAAACACCATCCCCCAAACAGACTGAGATGTGGTTGACACAGAACTTACTCAGTCCGCAGGAAAACATTAACCCGTGATGGAATTGACAAAATATACCTCACATCAACCATAACCCAAAAACCCTAAAACTACTGTGGTGCAAGCATCTTGCCTGCCTAATTACACAAATAATCCAACCCTCACAACCAAAATTTAACAATTATTTAATTTCTCCCACCCAGTCAATAAAACATTAAAGCGCGTGTTAAGTTATACTTTTTATGTAAAATACAATTCAATATAAGTATTATGGTTGACTGGTTGGTAATTTGGGGAATTACTCAAGGTGTGGGTATTCTGGTAAAACCTATTTTAGAAGAATTAGTTAAAGAAGGTGCGAAAGACTTTGCCAAAGATTTCTTTAAAGACTCCTTAAATAAAGTTGTATTCAGAGAAAAAGACCCCCGTCAGGTTGCAGCTGGTAAAGCCATTAAAGAATTTTTACAATTAGTTCAACAGCAATTGAAAAACGGGTGCAAACTTCCTGAACCAGAAATTAAAAAATATATTCCCGACGTTAAGACATTTATTCACAATCAAACTGTGAAAGCAATTCTCGGAAAAGCTTTTGAGTCAGATTGTGAAAATCTGGATGCTACCACATTAAAAAATACTTGGAACACATTACAATTAAAACCCCTACCCGATAAATTTGATTGGGAACATATCACAAAACAATATTTACTTAACGTCCAACAAATCCTTGATGAATCCGAAGATTTACGAAAAATTCTCGATTCGCAAAACTTGGATAGAATTGCTAAAAATACTCAAGCAACTGCGGGAATTATTCCAGAGTTTGATTTATGGGGATATCAAGAAACAATTAAGGAAACATATGGCCATTTAAAATTAGACAGTTTAGATACTGATGGATGTGCTTACAATGAGTTAAAATTATGGCGAATGTTTATCGCTCAAAATGTGAAAGAGGTTCACCAAGTTTTACCCCAAATTTATGAACTACCAAAAGAACATTTAAAACAACTAAGAGAAAGTGACCAATTAGAAGCAGAAATTAACCTCCAAGATTTAGAAAGATATCAACAAAGTTATTCTGATCAAACTATTTACCCAGTTTTAGATATTATCAACGATAAAGCCAAATATAAATATTTAGTAATTTTAGGTGATCCGGGTGCGGGTAAATCCACTTTATTACAATATTTAGCATTAAATTGGGCAGAATCACCATTAGATAATATCATTTCTCAACCCATTCCCTTATTAGTGGAACTCCGCACTTATATGAGAAATAAGGAAGAGGATAATTGTAAAAACTTCCTGGAATTTTTCCATCAATCAAGCGGAGCAATTCATCATTTAAACCAACATCAACTGCATGAACAACTGAAAGCGGGTAAAGTTTTAATCATGTTTGATGGTTTAGATGAAATTTTTGATATTGGACAGCGAGAAGACGTAATTACAGACATTCACCGCTTTACTAACCAATATCCACAAGTGCAAGTAATAGTTACATCTCGCGTCATTGGTTATAAAGTTCAACGCTTACGAGATGCGGAATTTAAGCATTTTTTATTACAAGATTTAGACACAGAACAAATACAAGATTTTATCAACCGTTGGCACGATTTAACTTTTAATGATCAAGCCGCCGATAAAATCAGGAAAAAGGAAAGATTAGAACGGGCTGTTAAGACTTCAAAAGCCATTATAGAATTAGCCGGAAATCCGTTATTATTAACTATGATGGCTATCTTAAATCGTCATCAAGAATTACCTAGAGACAGACCAGAATTATATAATCAAGCTTCACGAGTTTTACTGCATCAATGGGACGTAGAACGGGCTTTGATTGAAGACTCCAGATTAGACCCAAAAACTATTTATTATCAGGATAAACAAGGGATGTTACGCCAAATTGCCTACTATATGCAGGCAAATGAAAAAGGTTTGGCAGGTAATATTATTAAAGCCAATGACTTAGAAAGAATATTAACTGATTATCTGAGAAGTTTAGAAATTGACAAACCCAGAGAAGCCGCAAGAGTAATGATTAATCAGTTAAGAACTCGCAATTTTATTTTATGTCTATTAGGTGCAGAACGCTATGCTTTTATTCATCGAACATTTTTAGAATATTTCTGTGCCTGGGAATTTGTTTGGCAATTTAAAGAAACCCAAACCTTAAGTATTGAACAATTAAAAACCGAGGTTTATGGTAAACACTGGCAAGATGAATCTTGGCATGAAGTTTTACGCCTCATTGCGGGAATGATTGAACCAAAATTTACAGGAGAAATCATTGATTATTTAATGGGTTTAGATGGGGAAGAAGAGAAATTTATTAACCTATTTTTAGCGGCTGAGTTATTAGGAGAAGTTAAAAATCACCAAGCAATTGCATCAACATCTAATATGCTACTGGAGATATTAAAGAATTTAACTAGCTATGATATAAGCTACTATTATCATTTTTATGATAAAGAATATCATTTACTTACAAGAATTCGTGAGTATGCAATCATCAAAGTAGTAGCTATTTGGAAAGAAGATGCAAATACTTTAATTTGGCTTAAACAATGTGCCGAGTTAGCCGATGATTATCATGTAAAAAGCAAAGCAATACAAGAATTGGTCTCTAACTTTAAAAATGACCCTAATACATTACAATTCCTTAAACAGTATGCTACTTTAAATGATGGTAATTCTCCAGTAAGTATGGCAATAGAATTATTAGCGGAACACTATAAAGATGATCCTAATACTTTAATATTTATCAAACAATGTGCCACTTCTAATGATGAATATATCCAAAGTGCAGCACTGACAGTATTAGCAGAATATTTCAAAGATGATCCTGATACTTTATCTATTCTTAAGAAATCTGCTGTATCTGATTATTGGGTTGTGCGAATTACAATAGTACGAAAACTAGGCTCGAACTTCAAAGATGACCTTGATACATTACCATTCCTTAAACAGTGTGCTATATCTGATCATGATTGGCGTGTACAAAGAGCAGCAATAATTGAATTAGTTGAAAACTTTAAAAATAATTCCGATACTTTATCATTTATAAAAAAATGTACTATCTCTGAAGTTAACACTGTGCGAGATGCCGCATTAAGAGCATTAGCGGAACATTTTAAAGATGATCCTAATACTTTATTTTTCATAAAACAAGCTATATCAGATGAGAGTTGGCTCATACGACGTACAGCTGTAGAAGTATTAGCACAGAACTATAAAGATGATATTAATACTTTACCAACTCTTAAAGAATATGTTAGTTCTCATCATAATGGTGATGTGCGAAGTGCCGCATTAAAAGTATTAGCAGAAAATTTTAAAGAGGAATTTGATATTTTACCATTCTTAAAAGAATTTGCTATCAATGATAATGATGGGAAGGTGCGATATGAAACAGTCTACTTACTCTATTTGTACTATAAAGATGATAGTGAAACATTAAATATTCTCAAACAAGTTGCCATCTCAGATAATGATGGGTCTGTGCGATATGAAGCAATTGTAGGATTATCTAGATACTTAAAATCTAACCCTGAACTACGTGAATTAATTTACAATTGTGCTAAAAATGAATCTTTCAAAGAGCAATCTATATCCAATCTAAACCCCCGATTAGTTGCGCTGAAAATTATTAGTAAAATGTATCCTCAGCATCCGCAAACTATACCACTTTTACAGGATAGGGCAGAAAATGATCCTGATGAAGAAGTGCGCGTATTTGCTCAGGAAAAATTAGCAGAATTGGAGAATTAAAAATTGAATGTTGCTGAATTTGAGTATGAAATCAATATCGCCAAAATCCGAAAATCTCTTCTTTGCGTCTTTGCGTCTCTGCGCGAAATAAAATTCATCCCTTGATTCAGCAACACCCCTTTTTAAACACCCAGTTTTAACACATTTAAACCGAAAGCAATTAAACTCAAGAAAGTTAAAAATCCGATAGTGTCTAACAGTGTGGTGACTAATGGACCACTGACTAAAGCGGGGTCTAATTTTAGCCGTTTTAATAGCATTGGTAACAAAGTCCCCAAAGTTACCGCTACGATGGTATTGGTGGCCATGACTGTACCTGCGATTAATGCCACCCATCTTTCTGCCGGTTTAGCCCAAATCAAGGATAGGGCAAACATGGTCATAGCTAAAACGATGGCAGTTCCTAAGCCGGCGGTGAGTTCTTTACGGAGAATTTTAAAAGTGTCTTTGGGTGTGACTTCCCCAATACCTAAACCCCGGATGGTTACGGTTAAGGCTTGAATACCCACTGTTCCGCCTGTGTTAGAGAAAATAGGCATAATTACGGCTAGGACTGGGACGGCAGCGATGATAGATTGAAAGGGAGCGATCGCACTGGCCGCACCAATATACAATCCCATAATCGCCAACAACCAAGGCAACCGTTTACAAATCGTCACTAAAGGCGGAGATAAAGCCTCTTCATCACCACTCACACCGGCTAACTTTTGAATATCCTCCGTTGCTTCTTCTTCAATAATGTCAATAACATCATCAATAGTTACAATTCCTACTAACCGATTTTCTCGGTCTACCACCGGAATGGCAATTAAATCATAACGCTGCATGATTCTGGCTACTTCTTCCTGGGGTGTTTCTGTTTTTACCCGAATCACACGAGAACTAGCAATATCTTTAATTAAAACGTTGGGGAAGGTAAATAATAACTGCCGCAAAGAAACAACGCTCACCAAAGTCCGGTTATCATCGGTGACGTAAGCATAGTAAATGGTTTCTTTGTCTTCATCTTGCCGACGAATTTTGCTTAATGCTTCACCAACAGTTAAACCTTCGCGCAAGCGCACATATTCGGTAGTCATGACCCGGCCTGCTGTCCCTTCTGCATAGCCGAGAATGGTAGCGGTGGCTTGTCTTTCTTCGTTGCTGAGTTGTTGTAAGAGGCGTTTAACTACCCCAGCAGGTAACTCATCAAATAATTCTGCCCGTTCATCAGGGCTCATGGCTTCGACAATTTGCACGATTTGGGCATCATGAAGAGAATGAATCAACTCTTCTTGAATTTCCGTCGGCAAATATTCAAAGACATCAATGGCCTGAGTTTTGTTGAGTAAGCGAAAGGCGATCGCTCTTTGTTTTTCTGGTAAATCTGTAATATATTCGCCTACATCTACAGGTGGTAAACAATTCAAATCAAACTTAAGTTGATTCAAATCAGCTACGTCAAGAACTGAATTACGAATATCTTCTATGAGCATGATACCTCCTTATGTCTCCCCCGCGCTGGGAGACTATCTCGCCAGCTTAGAGGAGGATACTACTGCCATCGGGTGGACTTTTGTCCATAAAATCTTTTAGAACTCTATAATCACGATCCAATTAAGGCTAGGTTATAATTTCAACCTTAAATTGGGGTTTACGGTAGATGCTATTGCTGGTGTAATGTAAGTATTTACTTACACCAATAATAAGGTTTTTTCCTGGTTTTTCGACCAATTAACGTAGATTTTACTACTATTAGAATTTGTGTCAAGCCAGTGAAGGAATTTCTCAGATATCTTTACAGAGTTAAAACATTTACCACCAAAAAGATGCTTTTTATTGAAGTAAAATTTAACTTACTGTAATTTTAATTTAACATTTGTCTGAGAAGTAGCAAGATTGGCAATGCTTGTGCTAAAAGCATAACAACCATTTTCAAAGACGTGCACGAGCAAGCTTTGGGCAATACTAGCAAATTGTTATCAACTAATTCAAGAGCTAAAATCAAAAAATCGAGCCAACTATTTGGTAATTTGCTGCTTTCATGCAGGAATTTTATCAAAATTCTCCTTATTTCAGAGTTTCACATAAATCATCGTATTTTTGTATACAGTCCTTAATTCTAAATAATCTAATCCTCAACTCATAACCATTACCACAAATAGCACCAACCAAATGATATTTTAAGTTTTGTAAAGAATAATTTTGATGTGAGGGGTGAAAAATGTGCTGTTAATTCTAATCTTGACTTGGCGAAATTTGGAAATATATTTCTAGTTGATTAATACTTGTGTTTTTATTTACAACTTTATAAAAAATTTATACCATAGTATAATAATATCATACAAATTTATCACATCCAGATATTCCAGAATTAGGTAATCAAGAAAAATGAGAATCAAACAAATTGAAGTTACAGGACTTTTTGGAATGTTTGACCATGTTATTCCCTTGAACATGGAAGACCGAATCACTATCATTTACGGCTTAAACGGTGTCGGTAAAACAGCCACCCTCAAATTATTAAGTTTCTTTTTTAATTTAGATTTCTCCGATTTTTCAGAATTAGAAAATATTCCCTTTAAGACTGTCAAAATGAAATTTGACAATGATAGATTTATCCAAGTAAATCAAAAACATTCAGATAAACTCAGCAGGCAAGAAACAACAATATCTTTTAGTGGAGAAAATATTGATATTTCTCTTACCAATTTAAGATTATTAAGCCACAAGAAAAATTTAGAAAAAGAATATAAGGGACTTATTGAAAATAAAGAATATAATCTTGATGTTTCTGATTATCTAGAGGATCTAGAACTAGAAATTGCAGAACTTCAAGAAAGAATTAAAGAAAAAAAGCTAAAAGAAATACCGGATTGGTTAGACAGTATTTTAAATGATTTTAATGTGAGATTTATAGAATCTCAAAGATTATTTAAATTTAGTGATAATGTTGAATCTTTTAGAAAATCAATAAATTTATCTGTTAATCAATGTGCAAATGAGCTATCAAAAAATATTAAAAATAAATTGGCTGAATATTCTCAGATGTCCCAGTTACTTGATAGAACTTTTCCTATGAGAATAATTCAACAGCAAGAAATAGAGAAAATATCAGATGAAAATCTGAGAATTAAACTAAGTGAAATAGAAGCGAAGCGCTATAAATTAATTAATGTGGGATTATTAGATAAAGACGAAGATACTGATTTCCAAATTCCCGAAAAAATAGACGAAACTATAAATAAATTTTTATCGGTTTATGTGGAAGATGTAGAAAAGAAATTAAGCGTTTTTGATGACTTAGCCGAAAGAATAGAAATTTTTAAAAGGATTATTAACCAAAGATTCTCTTACAAGCAAATCAATATTGATAAAGATGCTGGTTTTACATTTACTTGTAATGGAAGTCCACTATCACCAGAAAAATTATCATCTGGAGAACAGCACGAGTTAATTATTCTTTATGAATTATTATTTAAAGTTCCACCTAACTCATTAATTCTTATTGATGAACCAGAAATATCATTACACGTAGAATGGCAAGTACATTTTTTAAAAGATTTACAAGAAATTACCCGCATTTCTGATATAGATGTTGTAATAGCTACTCATTCTCCTGATATAATTCACGATAGATGGGATTTAACCGTTGAATTAAAAGGATCAAGGAATGAGAGAAATACTAACACCGAATCGTATTGCTAACCAAATTCGTCAAAGACGCAGTAATTTTTTAGGTAGTTTTTTAATTGTAGAAGGTTCTACAGATGCGAAAGTATATAAAAACTTTATTGATGATCAAAAATGTGAAATTTCAATTGCTCATAATAAAGATAATGCTAAAAAAGCATTAGAGATTTTAGAAAAAGATAACTTTGCAGGTGTTTTGGCTATTATTGATGCAGATTTTTCTAGACTTGATGGAGATTTACCTAATAGTCATAATTTACTTTTAACGGATGATCATGATTTAGAAATAATGCTGATTCATTCCCCCGCACTTGATAAAGTAATGGGAGAATATGGGAGTGAGGAGAAAATAAAAAAGTTTGGAAAAGGTATTTTAGCAACTTTATTAGAAGCTGGTAAAAATATTGGTTATTTAAGATGGACATCTTTAAAATTTAATCTTAGTCTCAAATTTGAAAATTTAGCTTATAGTAAATTTTTAGATCAAAACACATTATTTATAGATATAACTAAATTAATTAAAACAGTTAAAAATCATTCCCAGAAAGACAAACTTATAGAAAGAGATATTCAAAATCAATTAGAAAGTCTGAAAAATGATGCTCATGATTTACGTCAAGTTTGCTGTGGACATGATTTAATTTGTATTTTATCTTTTGCGCTGGGTAAAACTTGGGGTACATGGAATAACAACGACGTAAAACCAGAAAAGTTAGAGATGAGTTTGCGACTTGCTTATGAAGAAGCTTATTTTTGCAAGACACAACTTTATACATCTATTCAAGGATGGGAAAACAAGAATCAACCTTATCAAGTTTTGCGAAAAGCTGCTTAATTTATCGTCATAAAGTTTTTAAAAACAACATTGGGACATGAGTTATCAATTCAAAAATTTTAGTTTTAATTTGAATTGAATAAAGTAACCCATGTCCGAAGGTTTGTTAGTAACTGGAACGTGCTAAATTTTTAAATTTGGTAAATTGGGGTTCAAATAATAGTTTGACTGTTCCTGTGGGTCCGTTTCTATGTTTTGCTATTATGACTTCAGCAATACCTCTATCTGGTGTATCTGGTGAGTAGTATTCATCACGATACAACATTAAAACCAGGTCTGCATCTTGTTCAATTGAGTTGTGAACTATAATATTGTTAGCTACAAAATTATGATGTACTGGCACAGTTAAATCATAAACTTCTTCTTCTCCATCTGGTGCAATGGCAATTATTTCATCCCAATAAATATCACTATTGACTGATTTTTGCAGATGTTCAGATTTAACTATGGTAGCAGTTCCGGCTGATTTTATAATAGCTAAAGCTTCCTGTTTTGGGGTATTTTGAATAATTTGATTAGGTAAAGCTAATTTATCACCTATTGCTAATTCGTCTAATCTTTTCCAGCCATTAATTGTTAAGAATTTATGATTAGCAGTAGCTTTAATTTTTCGTCCTAAGCGAGTTGTGAGAGAAAATACAGGCTTTATTCCTGTAGAAAAGGCATTACTAACAATACCTTTTTCTAACTGCATAGTATTTTCATTTAATGCCCAAACTGCAAAACCAGATTTACCGATTAATTCTCGAATTGGTACTTGTAAACCACTATCAGCTAAGGTAATTAAACTATCACCTGTTAAACAACCAGATTCGCGTAAATCGGATAACATGGGGCGCTTGTTGGTTCGTGCTTCTACACCACGGCTTAACTGAGATAATGCAATTACGGGAACTGATAATTCTCTGGCTAAACCTTTTAAAGAACGGGTAATTCTGGATAATTCTTGAACTCGGTTATCTCCTGCACCTTCCATTAATTGCAAGTAATCAATTAAGATTAATCCTAATGCGGTACGACTTTCTGCTTGTAGTTTGCGGGCTTGACTCCGCATTTCTGTAACGGTAATATTGGCAGTATCATCAATAAAAATTGGGGTTTCATTCAAGATATCAATGGAACGAGTTAATACATCCCATTGATTTTGACTGACTCTACCACTCCGTAAATAACTACTTTCAATTCCGGCTTCACTGGCTAATAGTCTTAATGCTAATTGTTCTTTGGACATTTCCAGGCTAAATATTGCTGTAGCAAATTTAAAATTTGCTGCTATGTAGTGAGCAATATTCATTGAAAAGCTGGTGTTATGTACACAAATATCATTAGCGATAAAGTTGTGAGTATGGGGAATGGTTAAATCATAAACTTGTTTATTACCCATTGACTCAATAGAAACAATTTCATCCCAATATACATCACTATTTGCTAATTGCTGTAGTGGTAAGTTGTCTAAAGCGGTTGCTAATATCCAAAGTCTTTCTCTAGATAAGGCGCGTTTACCAACGTGTAAATTACTATAGCTTTTAATGCCTGCACGTTGGGCTAAAACTGACCAAGGTTCATTACCTTTAGCTGCTGCAATTTGTGACCAAATTTCTACAGGGATTAAGTCACGATTAGTATGATTTTTTGTTTTTTTACTGAGTGCTGATGTGACTTTATCTAAGGCTGTTTCTTTGCCAAAAATACCTATTTCAGCAATAAAGTTTTTGATGGAATAAGTATCAGTAATATCTAGTTGCCAAGCTGGTCTTTTTTCATTTTGATATTTAACTAATCTATTTTTCAAGTTAGCAATAATCCCAAATCTCAGGAGTAAATGCTGTGTTTGTCTGGCAAGTTTTTCGCTAACTGTGCAATAGCCTAACTGTGCTTGTTCAGTTTTAAGAACTGTTGCCCAGCCATCGGTTGCAAATAAGCGGTTGAGAAATAGGGCAACTAGCGATCGCTTCAATCTAAAAACAATTTCTGGTATAATTTTTTCATGGGCATTTTTACCCCAAATCCCTAATTTATCTAACCACAATGTCAAAGAATTTTCACTAAAATCTGTAGCAGCGTGAGCAAAATCCGCTTGTAATATGGGATTAGAATTAGTAAATTGAGGGCTGACACCAGTTAAACAACCATCACCAATTAAATAGGCTAATAATTGAACTTCACATTCGCTAATAGTTGCTGTTCCAAATATATCTAATTTGCGAGGTATAGCTATTTTATCTCCTACTTTTAACTCAGCTAATGGCAACCAACCATTAATAGTTAAATAAGGATGGGTTAAGGTTGTTTCTACATATCTTCCCAGGCGAGTTGTAACCCGAAATACTGGCTTTATGCCATCATCAATATAGGCAGATGGTTGAGTTAGTTGTAATTTCCAATCATCTTTTAAGGTGAATAAATTGGCTTGACGATGATGATATATTTCGGCAATTGTGGCTACAGAACCATCTGATAGCAAGATTTCCGTATCACTTGCTACGCATTTTCCCATCGCTGGCCTACCAGCAACAATGATTAAATCAGAACGTTGAAAACCACCATTTAAAATAGCGTCTAAATCATAAAAACCTGTGGAAATTCCTGGTAAAGCGATGCCTTGTTGACGTTCTTCTATATCAGAATAATTACTAACTAATGCTTGGCTAATATGAGTTAAACCTGATTCAGAACGGGTTTGAGTAACGTTAAAAACTTTTTGTTCAGCGTTATCTAATACTTTTGATAATTCGGTTTCGGTTTCATAACCTAAATGGACAACTTCACCACCGGCTTTGATTAATCTTCGCCGCATATATTTGTCCATGACTATGGCGGCTAAAGCGTCAATGTTAACGGCGGAAACTGTGCGATCTACTAATGTGGCTAATTTATTTCTGCCACCAATTTTGGCTAACAAATCATGATCTGTTAACCAATTGGTGATAGAAAGTAAATCTGTGGGTTTGCCTTCTCGATGTAAAAATAATGCCCCTTGATAAATTTCTTTGTGGGCACTGATGTAGAAGGCTTCAGGCAGTAAGCGATCGCTCACTCGGCTAATTGCTTCTGGATCTAGTAAAATACCTCCCAAAATGGCTTCTTCGGCTTCTATATTTTGGGGGGGCAGGCGATCGCTACCATCGCCTTGAAAACTCAGTTCTTCAGCCATAATTCCTTTCCTGTTGACGATTTTGGATTGTAGGCAGTTGACTACACTTTTAATCCAAAATCGGCGGGAAGACGCTGTGAGGCTATCTAAGTTATTAAAATTTAATCTAGCCTCAACCCCGAAAAAAACCACAAATTCAGAATTTGTGATGCTTCACCCAGCAAAATCTAGCTGGCAACTACTTCCACGTTAATTGATGCGGTAACTTCTGAATGCAGTTTTAATTCTGCTTTATAAGTACCTAAGTGGTTAATATCAGGTAGGGTAATGCCCCGCCGATCTACTTCTTGATTAATTGCGCTTTGAATAGCGTCAGCTACTTCTTGAGTAGTAACTGTACCGAAAATAGCTTCGTTTTCCCCGACTTGTTTAGCAATTTTCAAGCTGTCAATTTTTTCTAAAGCGGCTTTCAGTTCTAAAGCGTGTTGCTTGAGTTCTAATTGGCGTTGACGTTCTAGCTCGCGGCGACGTTCTACCTGTTTGAGAATACCAGGAGTAACGTTAGTTGCAAAGCTCTTGGGGATTAAATAATTACGAGCATAGCCAGGTGCAACTTCTACTAAGTCGCCGGATTTTCCTAGCTTGTAGACATCTTGAGTTAAAACTAATTTTACACGTTTTGCCATCGTTTTTCCTATTCCCTGTCAAATCTCACTAAGTTGGGGTGTCAGTAGTTGATGCCGACAAATTACCCCAAAGCCTACAGATCCTAGCGAAATATTGGGGGCGATCGCAACTCTATTTTGCCAAAAAGTTGGAAAAAGGCAGGGGGCAGGGGGCAGGAGGCAGGAGGAAAACAGAAGAATTTATTCTCTATTGCCTGTTCCCTGTTCCCTGTTCCCTGTTCCCTAATAACTTTTGACTCTAAAACTGATCTTTCATGCCTCTGATTTTGGCGAAGGTTTGCACGGGATCATGACTTTTGGCGGTTGTTTGTAGGGCGGGTTGTTCCCAGCGTAGGAAGGGGTTGGTAAGTTTTTCTACACCCAGTAGTGAGGGGACTGTGGCTTCTAGGCGATCGCGTTGGGCTTTGACTTCTGCAAATCGCTTTTGTAAATCCTGGTTATGTTCATCTACTGTTAAAGCAAATTTTAAATTACTTAAAGTATATTCATGAGCGCACCAAACGCGAGTATTATCTGGTAAAGCGCGAATTTTACTTAAAGAGTCCAACATTTGGGCTGGAGTGCCTTCAAATAACCGCCCACAACCACCAGCAAACAGAGTATCACCGCAGAATAACTCACCTGCGTCATTTGCATTTAGATGAGGGAAATAGTAAGCAATGTGAGCGCGAGTGTGCCCAGGGACAAAGAACACTTCCCCAATGCGATCGCCAAACTGGACGCGATCGCCTTCCTGTAAAAATACCTTTTGCCCTGGAATCCTCCCTCTATCCTCCGCACCACCATAAACCGTCAGTTGGGGGAACTTTTGCATTAATTTTTGATTGCCACCAACATGATCACCATGATGATGAGTGTTAAAAATTGCAACTAATTCGCTCTGTAGTTGGGCAACTTGTTCTAAAACTGGTTCAGCCTCAGCCGGATCAACCACCGCAGCAATATTTCGCTGGACATCATGCAGCAAAAACACGTAATTATCACTAAGTGCTGGTATACGGATTACCTGCATTGGCTACGCCTCTCTTTTCAGTAATTTTTTAGTATCAATTAATAATACCAAGTTTCCGTAAACAATCCGCCTACTACTTTAGCTAGATTCAATACTTCCACCTTGTTAATTATAGTTACCATCCCTTACGATAGATGATAATATAAAACCGAGCTTTCTAATTCTGGAACTTGAGGTAAATACTGAAAAATATTCTTTGTTCTTTGGTAAACATGAAGACTAGATAAAGATTTGATGTAATTAGTATTTAGAATTTTCTCCAAACAGGTTAAATTGATTTATGGCCACAGCAACCAGGGGATTTATTACCATTCTAACAGGTCTTTACTCATTTCAAGATTGTATTCATTTTTTAGCTTCAGTCAGGAAATTTCATCAAGAACCGATTATTATCCTTATTGATCGAGTTCCTAAAATTTTATATCCTTTATTAACTGCTTTTAAAAATGTTATTCTCAAGCCAGCCCCAGCTAATGAAAATACTGTTTTAGCATCCAGAGAAGCAAAATTAGCCTTATATAACGCTTCTGAATTTGAGCAAACTATCTATTTAGATTCTGATATTTGTTTACTGACAGATATTAATGATGTATTTGATGATTTAGATGAGTATAATTTGCTTTTAACTGAAGATGTGCAACCATCTATTGCTAAGGCTACTAACTTACTAAGAGGCAATCAACAAGAACTTTTACCCCATGTTTTAACTATTCTGCAATCTGTGGGTTTACCATTACAAGCAGATAGTATACAGTATAATGGCGGATTTATGGCATTTCGGAAAAGCGAAACTAATGAAAAGTTTTTTACAGAATTTCAGAAATATTTTGAAATTGTGAAAAACAATCAAGATAAATTACTACTCAAAGATCAGGGGGCATTTGCCAGTGCGATCGCCTCAGTCAAACCAACCATGAAAATTTTACCTCCTACTTACAATTATTTAAGTAAATGGCAAGATGCTTATCAAATTAATGAACCAATAAAAGTATTACATTGTACCTATCCATATCGTCCCCAATATGCTAAAAATATTACTCGTAACCTATACACTCGGATATTTGATAAAATTGCTCCCGTCTTATTACCTAATCAAATCAATAACCCTTGGCGCAAAAAATAATTTAGTATAAATTGACAAAATCTAAACTCACATAATATTTACTAATCCAAACAAGATATGAAAGATAAATTAAAAGTATCATTAATTGTCTGGAATTTATCTACTAACGATGGTTTTATTCGTGCCTCTCTATTACAAACAGCCCTAGAAAAATTAGGACATGATACCGAAATACTCGGTTTTATTTTTGATCAAGAATTATATGGAGCAATTCCTCCTCAGTCTAAATTCTTTGCAGTTGAAGGTGCAAAATATCCGCAATTTTTTGGCAAGATTCGTCAACTTCTCCAGCGTATAAACGGAGATATTATTTACGCTATCAAACCCCAACCAGCTAGTTTTGGAGTAGCATTAATCAAAAAAATATACACTCGTAAACCAATAATTTTAGATATAGATGATTGGGAAATGAGTTGGCATGGTGGTGATGAATGGCATTATCGTCCTAATATTAAACAATTAGCAAGAGACTTATTAAAATCAGAAGGAGCGTTAAAAAATCCTCAACATCCTGTATATATTAAATGGATGGAAAACTTAGTTAAAAAAGCTGATGCCGTCACAGTACATACTCAATTTTTACAACAACGCTTTGGCGGTGTATCAGTGCCAAATGGTAAAGATACAAACTTATTTGACCCCGCAAAATTTAATCCAGAAATTAGTAGAAAACGCTATGGTTTAGAAGGATATCGAATTTTAATGTTTCCTGGTGCACCTAGACCATACAAAGGTTTAGAAGATGTACTCATGGCTTTAGAAAAAATTAACCAACCAGATTTAAAATTAGTAATTGTCGGCGGAAGTCCTTATGATGATTATGATGAACAACTACAACAAAAATGGGGTAATTGGATTATTAAATTACCAAAATTTCCTGCTGATGTTATGCCTGATATAGTTGCTGCGGCTCATATTATTGTTGTCCCTCAGCGAGATACCCCCGCTACTCGTGCTCAGTTTCCCCTAAAATTGACAGATGGCATGGCAATGGCTAAACCTGTATTATCTACTCGTGTAGGTGATATTCCTGAAATCTTAGGAGACACGGGTTATTTAGCTGAACCAAGTTCCCCTGAACAACTTGCAGAGCAAATTCAATTGATATTTGAAGATTTAGATACTGCTAATTTAAGAGGTGCAAAAGCTAGACAAAGATGTGTAGAAAAATATAGTTTAGAAGCCATGTCTCAGGCTTTAAAATCAGTAATTGCAGGTTTATCTGTGTAGCCTAAAGTATGATAGATTAAATTTGGAATTAATCAAATGTTATGATTACATGAAAACTTTATTTACAAAACAGTAGAAAATGAAAGTTAGAGAAGTAATACTAAAATTTGTTAAACCATATCCCAGACTAATATTACTTACAGCCATATTAGGATTTTCTGGTGCGGTTTTTAATGGTGTAAGTGTAGCTATAATTGTACCTGTAATTTTAAAAATTGTGGGACAAGAAGTTGATTTAAGTGACGCACCTCCCATACTGAAAGCCATGTTTACACCATTTGATAATGTGCCAGAAAATTATCGAATAGGAGTAATGTCCATCGCAATTGTGTTGATTATAGCCTTAAAAAATTTAGCAACTTATGCCAGTTCCTTAACCTCTAGTTCCTTAACCCGCAGGTTAACATCAGATATGCGAGAAGCGGGTGTAAATTTATTACTAGAAATTGATTTAGATTACTATGCTAAAACAAAAGTAGGAGATTTAATTAATCGTCTAGGTGGAGAAATTGCTAGAGCTGCGGCGGCGGTTGGTGTTTGTATTAAAATATTTATTTTAATAATTACTATTTTAGTATTTATTGGTATATTGTTATCCATTTCTTGGCAATTAACTATTATAGCTACATTTTTATTAGGGTTAGTCACCTTAGTTAATCAATCAGCAATTGCTCGTTCTAAAAAGTTTGGTAAACTGCTTAGTGATATGTCTAAAGCATACTCTATTGCAGTGCTAGAGGTTTTAAGTGGCATTCGTTTAGTTAAAGCCACAGGAAATGAAGAAAAAGAGTTTCAACGCATTCAGCAATTAATTCGTGAACGGGAAAAAGCCGACTTCCAAGCTCAAATAAATTCAGAGGCTATTACTCCTTTAAGTGAAGTATTGGGTATTAGTGCTTTGTTGATTATTGTATATTTAAGTAGAACTTTTTTCTCTGATCAAATTACGGCGATTTCTACAGTTTTATTGTCTTATTTAGTGGTGCTACTGCGAGTTTTACCGTTACTTTCTCAATTAAATACTTTGCGAAGTAGCTTTGCTAGTACCTTACCAAGTATAAATATTGTAGGTGACTTTCTCAATTTAGAGAATAAACCTTTTATGGGTAATGGTACGATTAAATATATAAAATTACAATCAGGAATCCATTTTAATTCTGTTTCTTTTGCTTATCCTGGTACGGATAAATTAGTATTACAAGACATTGATTTATACTTACCTCATGGCACAACTTTAGCTTTAGTTGGTGGTTCAGGTGCTGGTAAATCTACTTTGGCTGATTTACTACCCAGATTTTATGATCCAATTAATGGCAAAATTCAAATCGATGGTACAGATTTACGAGATTTTGACTTAAAATCTGTACGTAAACAAATGGGAATAGTCAGTCAAGATACATTTCTATTTAATGATTCTGTGCGGAATAATATTGCTTATGGAAAACCAGAAGCAACAGAAGAAGATATTATCACTGCGGCTAAACGTGCCAACGCCTACGAATTTATCAGTAAATTGTCACAACAATTTGATACAATCATCGGTGATCGGGGTGTAATGTTATCAGGTGGACAAAGACAAAGATTAGCGATCGCACGGGCACTATTACAAAACCCCGAAATCTTGATTTTAGATGAAGCCACCAGTGCTTTAGATACGGTTTCCGAACGATTAGTACAGTCAGCATTGGATGATTTAAGTCGCGATCGCACCACCTTAGTCATTGCACACCGTCTTTCTACAGTCCAAAAAGCGGATCAAATTGCTGTTTTAGATCAGGGAAAAGTTGTAGAAGTAGGAACTCATAACGAATTATTACAAAAAGGTGGTTACTACTCACGCCTCTACTCCATGCAATTTGCTAATAATTCCGAAGATAGTAGCAGAAATAATCAAACTTTACTTAGAATTTCCTATGAAATACGTACTCAATTAAATTCCATGATTGGGGTATTACAATTATTAAAAGATGACTTAGTAGACACATTAGAAGAAAAACAAGAATTGATTCAAGAATGTTATAAATCTGCTTGGAGATTGCTAACCATCATAGATATTTTAGAAGACTTTCTAAATTTACAAATCAAAGGAGAACTCAGAAGCATAGCTGAACAAAATAACAATATTATTAGTATTCAAAATGACACATTGAATTTGATTTCTAGAGAATTTAGAAAAGGCTTGAACCCAACTATCAATTCCCTCCGTTACCTAGCTGATAATCTTACCTATACGCCAACAGAACAAAAACAATTAATTACAGATTCCTACGAATCAGCTATTTATCTCTTAGAAAATTTAGGAAAATTCGAGCAGAACATTTATAATGCAAAATCATGAACACTAAAGCAAATAAAAAAAATTATGTCTTCTTTATCGGTGAAGAATTACCCAAACCCGAAGCCCATCTAGTCCAGTCTACAAATGCCGCTAACGGTGCAGCTAACTTAGGCTACTCTACAGTTCTCACCTATCCCCAGAAAGGATTACCAGCATTAAATCCTATTAATTTAGTCCGTCCATTTCGACCAAGAAAACCACCACAAGAACTTGTAGAATATTACAATCTTCATGATAAACTACAAGTTTCAGCTTTACCCATGCCTTGGCCTATTGATCATTGGCAGAGTAAATTTACTGATTCTAATACTATTGCTACCAAATATTATTTTCCTTTGCATATATTACCAACTACAAAACTTGTACATAGTCGTAATTGGAACTTTGTCAAAGCCGCAGTCAGAAATGGCATTCCGGCGATTTATGAACATCACCACCATGAAGACAAACCATTTGATCAAGATATCGTTAAAAGTCCCTTATTTCAAATAGCAGTCACAGTCATAGATACCATTCGAGAAACAATGATTGCCAATGGTATGCCATCAGAAAAAGTGATTACACTGCATAACGGTTTTAATCGCTTATTTATAGAAAGACAGCCAGAAAAAGCTCAAGCATGGCGAGAAAAATTACTCCAAAATCAGAGAGAATATTTAGTAGTTTATTCAGGAGCATTACAACAATTTAAAGGCATTGATGTTTTAATAGAAGTAGCCAAAGAAATGCCAAATGTACAATTTGCCTGTGCAGGTGGTAAACCCGCAGAAGTTGAATATTACCAAAAATTAGCCCAACAACAACAAGTTCCGAACATTGCATTTTTAGGTTATCTTCTGCACAATCAATTACCTTCTTTACTCCAAGCAGCCAATATTTTAGCTCATCCCCATTGTTCAGGACAGGCAGCAACTTTTACTTCTCCTTTGAAATTATTTGATTATTTTGCTTCTGGTGTGCCAGTGGTAGCCACAGATATTCCCTCATTAACTCAGTTTAAAACCACAGATGCCATAGCCGCTTGGTGTGAACCAGATCATCCTCATCAATTTGCCCAAGCTTTACAACAAGTTCTCACCCAATATCCCCGGAAAATTACAGGTTATGAACATCTGATCAAATTTGTGCAACAATTTTCTTGGGAAAATCGCGCCGCTAAAATTTTGAGTTATGTAGATAAATCATTTTTACCTTCACTAATAGCATCATGAAAAAACTGAAAACCGTCGGGATGATTAGTAGTTATCAAGGTTTGGAAACTAGAGCCGATTGGCTGTGGCAACAAACACCCCAGCCCTTTGGAGTGTGGGGAAATATGCAACTACAAGCATTAGCAGAAAAACCAGATTTTTTGTTAATGTATCAATTTGATTTTCCCCGTCCTAGTCCCCCACCATCTTTATTAAATCGGCTACGTAAACGCCATCAAAAACCAGAAATTAATATTAATTCTTTATTACGTGAAGTCAGTAAAGAAAGAATTATTTATTTATTGCGAGAACCACCTTTAGAAGAAATTGTCACAGTTACTAAATATAACTATCAACAAGCACAAAATTATTGTGGTTATATTTCTGGGCCTGATGATTATGCCCCCACACCCGATTATATGCCCGCAATTTGGTATCATTCTAATTCTTTTCAAGATTTGAATGAGTTACCATGTCCAGAAAAAACTTCTACTTGTAGTTGGATAACTTCAGGTATTAGTCGTTCGGTGAATCATCGTCAAAGATTAGAGTTTTTACAATCTTTACAAAGTTGCGGAATTAACTTTGATTTATATGGCAGAAATTTACCCCAGTGGGCTAAAAGTCGAGGAGAATTAAGTAATAAATGGTATGCTATGGCTCCATATTATTACAACTTAGCCATTGAAAACTATGCTAGTAATGATTGGTATGTAAGTGAGAAACTTTGGGACAGTTTACTAGCTTGGTGTTTACCGATTTATTACGGTGGCCCAGCAGCAGATAAATTGTTACCTCCAGGTAGCTTTTTACGCTTACCCAGTTTAGATCAAAAAGGGATTGCTTATATTCAGGAAGTTACTTCTAGCCTAGATGCTTGGCATAATGCGAAGGAGGCGATCGCCGAAGCCAGACAAATCATACTACACAAATTAAATCTACTCAATTGGTTATCAGAATTTACTACTAAATTTGATTAAATTATGGATGGAATTTGTACCCTTGCTAATGATTATGTTTTTGATCAATTGGTGGCATTACTCAACAGTATTGAAGTAATTTTAGGTGCAGATACCCCCGTCTGCATTTGCCCTTTTGATGATCAAACACAGCGCATTACTGAAGAAATCGCTAAACGTCCCAACGTCTTTATTTATGATGATCAAAAATCTATTGAACGTTGGGATCAATTTATGTTAGCTGCTGCCCCGGATAGATTAGATCGCAGTAAATACCGTTTATATGGCGCTCATCGGCGATTTTGTGCCTTTGATGGACCCTTTGATAAATTCATCTATTTAGATGCAGACACTTTAGTAATGAACTCACTTGCACCAGTGTTTGAAAAGCTAGATACTTATGATTTTGTCGTTTATGATTTTCAATACAAAGATGTTAGTAAAATCTATAATACCAAATCACCAAAATTACTACAAATATTTGACCAAAAACGCATTGATACAGAAATATTTTGTTCTGGTTTTTATGGTACAAAGCGGGATATTTTTGATGCAGAAAAAAGAGATTGGCTAATTAATAATCTCCAAAATGGAGAAGCAGAAATTTTATATGAAGGTGCAGGAGAGCAACCCTTACTTAATTACATGGTCATGCGTTCTGGCTTATCCACTTATAACTTTGCCAACCAATTACCAGAAAATCAAAGAACAGGATGTTCAGCCACTTCTAAACATTTTGAAGAAAAAGATCATATTCTCTACGACAAAGGTAATCGTTTAACATATCTGCATTATATCGGCGTTCCTCCAAATATCAATCAAGCCGTATGTGTCGGTGAAAATATTGATTTTCCCTATCGAGAATTATTCCTTTACTATCGCTATTTACACGAACCAGATAAACGACCAGAATTTAAAAATCCTCCCCAATGGTATGTCACACCACCACCAAATTTATTAACCAGAGCTTTACGAAAACTCAAATTAATTAAAGGATAAATTTAAGGATTATGCAACGAGGAATTTATATTGTTGCTAATGACAAAGTGCTAGATAATTCTATAACTTTACTCAATAGCATTCGTTTCTATGACCCAGAAGTAGAAGTTTATTTGATTCCTTTCAATGACAATTATCAAAAAGTTGCTGAGACATTAGCGGCTTTACACAACGTTAAAATTTTCCCAGATTTAGAACTGATTAATAAATTTACTCAACGTATCAGCGAAATATTTGACCGGGATTTTTTAGCTTTACCAAACAAAATGCGAAAATTGGTAGTATGGTTTGGTCCGTTAGATGAATTTATTTACATAGATACAGATATTGTGGTTTTTGAAAAAATCGCTGATAACTTAGACCAATTAGCAACAGTGGATTTTTTCTGTTGTGATTATCATCACGCTAATGATAAACTCAGAAATATTTTCTCTCCCTTAGTTCAAGAACAGCAAATTTTTACTGATACTCAATTAGCAGATGTATTTAACAGTGGTTTTTGGGCTTCTCGAAAAGGAGTCATAACCGAAGAACAAATGGATTTTACATTACAAGAATGTGCAGCACATCGGGAATATTTTGATTTTACCGAAGGAGTAACAGACCAACCTATTCTTAATTATCTCATTTTAAAGTTAATTAATAAACGTGGTAATCTGGTTAAAATTCCTGGTGGTGGTCCCGGAAGTTGGGCAGGTTCACGCAACTTTCAACAAAAAGATTATGTTTTATATGACAAAGGACAAAAATTAAAATATTTACATTGGGCAGGAATTAAAATTAAAGTTGGTTGTCAGTATGGGGAATTATGGGAGCATTACCGTTACTTACATAAAGGTAATTTAGCATTTATTCCTAAATTAAACCGGCGATTATCAGCTTTATTTTCTTTTCGTAAATAAATTTATAGAGGTAGGTTACTCATGGAAGGTATTTACACTCTGGCCAATGATGTGGTTTATGATCAATTAGTTGCTTTGCTCAACAGTATTGAAGTTAATGCTGGTAGAGATTTTCCTATTTGCATTATCCCTTACAATGAGCAGTTAGAAAAAGTTAAATCAGAAATTGCGACTAGAAAAAATGTCACTTTATTTGATAATTATTCTTCAATTAATTACTGGGATAATTATGCTCAAAAAGTGTGGAAAAATTACCCCAGAGCGCAGAAACAATGGCGAGAATGGGGTTTATCAGAATTATATCGCTTACCCATGCATCGAAAGTTATGTGCTTTAGATGGTGATTTTGATAAATTTGTTTATTTTGACGCTGATACATTATTAATGGGGAAAATTGATCACATATTTGAAAAATTAGCTCATTATGATTGGGTAGCGAATGATTTTCAGTATAAATCAGATTTAAAATATATCTTTGACGGTTCACCAGAATTGATTTACAAAATATTTCCATCTGAAAAGTTACCATCACATATATTTTGTGCTGGTTGGTTTGGTGCTAAAAAACAAATTTTTTCAATCGCTACTCTAGCAGAACTTTTAGAAAAATTACAAGCTGGTGAAGCTGATGTTATGGCTTTAGGAGGTCCAGACCAATCTTTATTTAATTATATGGTGTTAAAGACTGGAATTTCTTATTATAATTTTGCCTATTCTCAACCAGAGAAAACAACTGGTAATCACTGGAGTTCTAAATTTGATGTTGTAGATAATATACTCTATGACCAAGGTCGGAGAATTACTTATTTACATTATATGAGTATAGGAGCATCAGCATTTACTCAACTTTGTGCTGGTCAAGATGTAAATATTCCCTATCAAGATGTATTTTTACATTACCGTTATTTAAAATCACCCGAACAAAAACCGACAAGTTTTAAACGTCCTAATTTATTACAACGTAGTCAAAAATCCGTTACAGGTTTTTTTAAACAAAAGGTTGCTAATCTAAAATTGAAGTATAGTAATTTTCAAGATAGATTTAAATAGTTAAACTGAATTAATTTTGCACGGCTACTTATCTTACAAAAACTTAGAAAAATTAGGTTCTACCGTTCTCCTTATGTAAAACTACATTACCATCGTTACCAATACAATACAATTTTTTAATACCGCTAATTGCTGTAATTTATTATGCTACGTTTTCTACGGAAGGGGCTACACTAATGTAACAAAATTCTGTGATGTATTTTACACAAATTCTTCATTATGGATTGGTGTCTAGGTTATTTGCTAAATCTAACCCTACTTAGTTGATACCTGGAGGGTTAAGAATATGGAAATTTGGTATAAAAAGTCATTAGAATTTATTTAGTAAAGTTTTGCAAAATCTTGTTACTAATGGGGTAAAAGATCACTTATTATCTAAACTTGGATGCAAATTGAGACAAAACGAAAAAACCCATACTGATAAAAATAAGCAACAGTGATTATGATATCCTAATCTAAGAACAAAAAGAAATTTTGAAGGTTTTTATTATACTGTTCTATACCTTGGAAGTTAGCTGGAAGGAGTTGATTTATGGCTAATTTGAGTATGAAAAATAGGCAGAATTAATTACACAACTTATTTCCCTGCATCGCACTGAGCGCAGTCGAAGTATTACCTTGCTTTACGCAGAAAATTAATTTTGCACAACTACTTATATAGGATTTATATTGATCCTATTTTTTCAAAAATCAAAGCAGTGTTTTAAATAAAAAAAGTATTCTATTTTCTCTAAACTTTATGACAAATCATGATGTAAATTCTCAACTCCAAGACCTGCAAGAGTGCCATAAGCAACTGCAATTAAATCTTCAGTACCAAAAAATCTTAACTAGGATTTTGGCTAAAGTTCGCACTTCTGTTAATCTAGAGTCTTTGTGTTCAACTTCTTGTCAAGATATTTGTCGCCAATTGAAAATTGAGCGTGTGGCAATTTACCGCTTTGATTCTAACTGGAGTGGTACTTTTATTAATAGTTTTGGTTTTGCAGAACCTCCCTGGAATACACTGATTGCTTTTGGACAGGATTTAGTTTGGGAAGATTCACATTTGCAGGAAACCCAAGGAGGAAGATATCGCAAAAATGAGCCGTTTGCTATTGCGGATATTTATGATGCTGGACATTCTCGCTGTCATATTGAGGTGTTAGAACAGTTTCAAATTCGGGCTTATGCGATCGCTCCAATTTTTGTTGGTGCAAAACTCTGGGGATTACTCGCAGCGTATCAACATTCTAGCCCCCGGCAGTGGAATCATCACGAAGTGGAATTTTTAGCCCAAGCTGCTGGTAATTTGGGTATAGCGATGCAGCAAGGGGAAATCCTGGAAGAAACCAAACAACGAACCTCAGAATTACAAGATGCGATCGCACGTCAACGGGCTTTAGCTGAAGTATTGGGAAATATTCGCTCATCTCTCGACCCTAAATTTATTTTAGATACCGCCTGTCAAGAACTTTGTAAACTTTTAAAAGTGGAACGAGTCGCAGTTTATCGGTTTGATGAAGATTGGAGTGGCGAATTTGTCAGTCATTTCGGGGTTGTTGAGGCGCGATGGGATACAATTAACCCTTTTGGCAGAAATTTAGTTTGGGAAGATACCCACCTGCAAGAAACTAAAGGCGGACGTTACCGGAATAATGAAAGTTTGGCAGTAAATGACATTTATTTAGCCGGACATTCGCGCTGTCACATTGATATTTTAGAGCAGTTCAAAATTCGGGCTTATGCGATCGCCCCGATTTTTATTGGCCCAAAACTTTGGGGATTAATCGCCGCCTATCAACACACCAGCCCCCGGCAATGGGTAAATTATGAAGTGGAATTTCTGGGACAGGTGGGAGCACAATTAGGAGTAGCGATTCAACAAGCCGAGAATTTAGCCCAATCCAAACAACAAGCCGCAGCATTGCAAGATGCGATCGCCAGACAACGCGCCCTAACAGAAGTAGTTGGTAAAATTCGTTCTTCCTTAGATATTGAATTAATTCTCAAAACCACCTGTCAAGAAGTATGTAAACTATTACGAGTTGAACGAGTCGCAGTTTATCGCTTTAATCCTGATTGGAGTGGGGAATTTATCAGTAACTTTGGCATGGTAGAGGCACAGTGGGACAGTATCAACCCCTTTGGCAAAAACTTAGTTTGGGAAGATACCCACCTCCAAGAAACCAAAGGCGGACGCTACCGCAACAACGAAAATTTTGCCGTTAACGACATCTACCAAGTGGGACACACACGCTGTCACCTAGACATATTAGTACAGTTTAAAATTCGCGCCTATGCCTTAACTCCCATTTTTGTCGGGCGGAATTTGTGGGGATTACTGGCAGCCTATCAACATTCAGCACCGCGCCAATGGGAGAAGGTAGAAGTAGAATTTTTAGGACAAGTAGCCAGCCAACTGGGAGTAGCCTTGCGAAGTTCGGAAATGATGGCGCAAATCCAAACCCGTGCCGATGAAATGCACCAATCAGCAGAACAGAGAAAAATATTATTTGATTTAGTAGTGAAAATTCGGGAATCCCTAGATTTAGACACCATATTTAAAACCATAGTTCAAGAAGTTAGGCGATCGCTACAAGCTGATCGAGTCGGCATCTTTCGTTTTGATACTGAACTAGGTTTTTGCTGTGGTGAATTTATCGCCGAAGATGTAGTACCTAAATTTAATTCTGCCTTAGCCGTTAAGATGCAAGACTATTGCTTTGGCGATCAGTACGCACCCCAATATCGGGAAGGAGAACCACAAGTAATCACAGATGTTAATAGTATCGGTTCTAAAGTACCTCATCTGGATCTGATTGAAAGATTGCAAGTTAAAGCCCAGATTGTTGTTCCATTAATGGAAAGTAATGACTTATGGGGGTTATTGTGTATTCACCAATGCACCCATCCCCGTAACTGGGAAGAAGACGAACTAGAATTTACCGTCCAAGTAGCAGCCCAACTTAGTGTCGCATTGGCTCAAGCCAAACTTTTCCAACAATCACATTTACTAGGTCAAACCCGCGAAGAAGCCAATCAACTCGCCCAAGCACTAAAAGAACTGCGTACCGCCCAAATGCAGATTATCCACGCCGAAAAAATGGCCAGCTTGGGACAACTTGTAGCCGGAGTAGCCCACGAAATAAATAACCCCATTAATTTTATCTACGGAAATCTAGACCACGCCCAAAAATATACACAGGATTTGCTGCACTATGTAGAACTGTATCGCCATCATCATCCCTATGTTGCCCAAGAAGTACAACAGTTTTGGCAAGAAGCAGACCTAGAGTTTTTGTTTGATGACTTACCGAAACTATTTCAATCTATGAAAGTGGGTGCTGAACGCATCCGGGAAATAGTCACTTCTCTACGAAACTTCTCCCGCCTAGATGAAGCCGATTTTAAAAAAGTCAATATTCACGAAGGCATAGACAGCACATTAATGATTTTGCAACACCGCTTAAAGCCTTCAGGAGATAACTACATAATCAACGTTATCAAAAAATATGACGAACTACCTTTGATAGAATGCTATCCTGGGCAGTTGAATCAAGTATTTATGAATTTACTCTCTAATGCCATTGATGCCTTAGAAGAAAGAAACGAAAAACTATCCTCTGAAGCCCTTGTTGCCAAACCTGCCGAAATTCATATTACTACCAAATTACTTGACCAAGACTGGGTAGCTATTCACATTACCGACAATGGACTAGGAGTAGATGAAAAGGTAATTTCTCGACTATTTGACCCATTTTTTACCACCAAAGTTGTTGGCAAAGGCACAGGTTTGGGGCTTTCTATTAGCTATCAAATTGTTGCAGATAAACACAAAGGTAAAATCTACTGTGAATCTGAACCAGGCCAAGGGACAAAATTTGTAGTAGAGTTACCAATTCAGCAAGGATAGGCAATAGGCAATAGAGAATTAATTCTTTTATTTTTCCCCTCTGCCCCCCTGCCCCTCTGCCCCCCTGCCCCTCTGCCCCTC
>DATGXB010000157.1:0-3996 GCA_035299225.1 Nostocaceae cyanobacterium
CCCCCCAACAGTAGCCACACAACGCCAAGCTACGCAAACATTAGATATGTCAAATTATCGGGGTGCGGCCAATCCAGCTCCACCACCAGTATCTAATCGGGTGAATACAGCCCCAACGGCATCCAGTCCCGCAACCTCACAAGACCAAGGTACAGCTTTAACTCTGGCACAAATTATCAAAGAAGCATTTGATAACGGTTACTCTGACATTCACCTGGGTGTGGGTGAAGTTCCCCGCTTCCGCAACCGGGGAGAAATGCAGCTAACTGAATATCCTGAAAGCGATAAAGAAACTTTTTTAAGTTGGTTACGGGAAATCATGAGTGATGCTGAAATTCAAAGGTTTCAGGATAACTTAGAGTTTGACGGTGCAACTCAATATGATTTTGCCAGGGTACGGATTAATGTCTTTGACACCCTCAGAGGCTATGCAATGGTATTGCGGTTAATTCCGCTTAAAATCTTATCTATAGATCAATTGAGATTACCCTCTATTTTCCGGGATATTTGCCATTATCACAAAGGGTTAATTTTGATTACAGGCCCAACCGGTTCTGGTAAGTCAACAACTCTGGCAGCGATGATTGACTATATTAATCGGGAGATGGCTAAACATATTATTACCATTGAGGACCCGATTGAGTTTGTACATCAAAGTCGTAAATCCCTAGTTAAACAACGGGAAGTGGGAATGCACACCCGGAAATTTGACAATGCTTTAAAAGCATCTTTGCGGGAAGACCCAGATTTGATTCTGGTGGGGGAAATGCGGGATAGGGAAACAGTGAATACAGCCCTAAAAGCTGCTCAAACTGGTCACTTAGTGATGGGAACTCTCCACACCAACAGCGCGGTAAAAACCATTGAACGGATTTTAAATTTATATCCTGGTGAAGAACAAGACCCGATGCGGGTAGCGTTGTCTGAATCTTTGGTAGCGATCATTTCCCAAGGTTTATGTCGGACAACTGACGGTAAACGGGCAGCTTTCCATGATATCTTGATTAATACAGAAGCAGTTAAAGACTGGATTAAAGATGGTAAGTATGATGAAATTACCGAATTAATGAAAGCTTCCAGCTTTGATGGTATGATTACTATGAACCAATCTTTGCTGAATCTCTATCAAGAAGGACGCATTACTGAAGAAACTGCTTTAGAAATGTCACCCACTCCCAACGAAATGGCACAGTTCCTACGGGGTAGAGTTTGATATACTCTTAGAGGTTGTCTGGTTTAACTGTAGAGATGTTCCGCCGGAACGTCTCTACAATGGTTTGGAGATTAAACAAATTTTTGGTAAAGAATAAGTTTTTGGAACTTTTGCCTGCATGATTTCCTATCTAAGTTCAGTAATGCTAAGTTAAACAAAGTTTTGAATGTGTTTTGTCTGACTGTGTGTGAGTAAGTTGATTACCGATAAACCCGCTAAAGCTGAATTATTTAAAGGCATTGCCCTGTTTACACCAGGGGGAGATATAATTTATTGTATTGACCCTAGTAAGCAGGGACGCTGGCATTTGCATTTATGTGCGGCTTTACAAGAAATTTTGGATTTACCAGAACCACCACATTTTCTAGTGCCGTGTTATACTGCGACGATTGATCATTGGTTAAATCCCCGTACCCAGAAAATACAGACTTTTGCAGAGGCTTACCCGGCGGTAATTAGACATCAGGCTGTATTAAATGCTATTTTTAGTACAAGTGAGCTTGTATGGCAAACATCACCCTGGCAAGAGGGAATGTGCGATCGCCTAGTTTTATCTACCTATCGGGATACATTTCCCCAGTTATGGGAAGATCATGATTTAATTGTGCGCTTGGATTTAGCTGATGTTTCTCCTCAGTATCCGCAACATCCGATCCAGACACAATCAGGGAATCATCAAGGTTATGTGTTACGGTTATTTGTGGCAGGTCATAGTCCCACCACTGAAAGGATTTTACAAAATTTATATGAGTTGTTGGAGCGATCGCTAACTGCTCCCTACACTCTCAAAGTGATTGATGTGTTAGTCCATCCCGAACAAGCCGAAATAGACCAAGTTTCTGCAACTCCCACCTTAGTTAAAGCCTGGCCTCATCCTATACGTCGCATTGTTGGGGATTTAGATAATGTGGACAAGTTGTTACAAATGTTAGGTGCAAGGAAACATGATTAGTAGAAGCCTCTAGGCTTTACTCAATGGTAATATAATACTATGGCTTGTTGAAAGTGTATTTGATGTTCCCTATGACAAAGAAGAGTTTAGAAAATACTAGTTCAGTTTTATCAGAAACTCCTGATTTTGAAGAATCACAACTGTCTCCTACAGCATTAACACTGATGGCTGATTTTTTTAAAGTGCTGTCAGAGGTAAGTAGATTGCAGATTTTGTGTTCTCTGAAGTCGGGTCCAAAAAACGTGACAGAGATTATTGAAGTGACAGGTTTAGGTCAAGCAAATGTATCCAAGCATTTAAAAATATTAACACAAGCTGGTATTGCTTCCCGTCAGCAGCAGGGTACATCAGTTGTATATCAGATTTCCAACCCGTTTATTTTTGAGTTGTGTGAGTTGGTTTGTGATTCTCTAAGTATTCAAATCCAGCAACAAAACGAACAAATAGAATTACTGAAAACAATACGTCAGTAGGAGGCAGGAGGCAGGAGGCAGAAGGCAGAAGGCAGGAGGCAGGAGGCAGGAGGTAAGAAGCAGGAGGCAGAAGGCAGGAGGCAGAAGGCAGGAGGCAGGAGGCAGGAGGCAGGAGGCAGGAGGCAGGAGGCAGGAGGCAGGAGGTAAGAAGAATTACTTTGTTAGTTTTTATCTATGCGATGGAGACTTGAACCGTCATCATTTTTTTATACTGAATCTGTGAAAAATTCAATATTAGTTAACTCAACAAAATGGCAAAATTTCCAGCTATGTCCCTCCAATAAAACTTTCTTACCTCCTGCCCTTTGATCGAAAATTTTTTCACCTAGCTTCATAATGAAAGATATAGCATATTTCAGGTAAATGAGGTACAAATTTTTGGAAACCCTTATACCAAGAGATTTTCAACCCTGCACCGCACTGAGATCAGTCGAAGTGTTAAGAGTTCCCTGCTATATTAAGTTTAATTACAAATGCTTGACTTATGTATTTTACTTGGTTTGATGCGAATAGTTGGTTGTGGGAGATAGGTGGTCAGAAGATATTGATTGACCCTTGGTTAGTGGGTTCTTTAACTTTTTTTAATTTGGAATGGTTGGTGAAAGGCGATCGCCCTCAAGACCGAAATATCCCAGAAAACATTGATCTGATTCTTCTTTCTCAAGGTTTACAAGATCATGCTCATCCACCAACCCTGAAACGGCTTAACCGTAATATTCCCGTAGTTGCTTCAGTAAATGCCGCTAAGGTGGTTAAAGAGTTGGGTTATACTAACGTGACAGCTTTAACTAATCAGCAAACTTTCACTTTAAATCATCAAGTGGAAATCACCGCTTTACCTGGTACATCCTTGGGCCCAACTGTGCTGGAAAATGGTTATTTACTCAAGGAGTTAGTTAGTAATACTACTATATATTATGAGCCACATGGTAATCATTCACCACAAATCAAACAATTAGCACCAGTTGATATAATTGTCACACCTATAAAAAGTGCCAGTTTACCTGTCGTGGGAAATATTCTCAAAGGAATGAATAGCACCCTAGAGGTGGCTAAATGGTTACAACCCCGGTTAATACTACCGACAGCAGAAGATAGGGATATTGTTTATGAAGGTTTTTTAAGTAAAATTTTGCGTATTAATGGCAGTGTAGAAGAATTTCAGACTTTATTAACTCAAAACAATTTACCAACAAAAATTATTAATCCCACTCTTGGGGAAAGAACAGCCTTTTTTTGAAGCAGAGTGCAGGAAAAGTCAAAGGTGATTAGGGAACAGGGAACAGGGAATAGGCAACAGGCAACAGGGAATTTATTCTTTATCTTTTTCCCCCTTGCCCCCTGCCCCCTGCACCCCT
>DATGXB010000158.1:0-9668 GCA_035299225.1 Nostocaceae cyanobacterium
GGCTCTACCGCTCCCCTTATGGCTCGTTAATACTAAAATGCCAAGTTAGCAAACTCCTTAATCTAAAATTCTCAAAGTTACGAAAGCCATAACCTAACCTTTTAATTAGCTTCAATTTATTATTAATACCTTCTACCATTCCATTCGTTGTTCTATTGTCAAAATAACCGACTATTTCTCCAAACCACTTCATTATTGTTCTCACACTTTCAGGAAACATTTTAGCAGCATCATAAAGCCAATCTAACATTTTCTCTACCCCTTCTCTCCATGATTCTGCTGTTTCATATATCTTTCTAAAGATTTCTTTTTTTTCATGCATTTCCTTGAGTTTTGGGAACTCAGTCCGCACCTGTTCTAACTTCTCTTTTTGCTTTTCATTTAATGATTCTTCATTTTTTAGTAAACTATATTTACTCTTATTTATCACCTGTAATTTTGCTTCTTTTTCTTCTTTATTCTTCAACTTCTCTACAGCTTTTTTCTCAGCTTTTCTAGCTGCATCTAATTCATCATTTATTATTCTCATTACGTGAAATCTATCGGCTGTTACGTCTACATTTGGCATCAATTCTTCTACTAAACTTTTATAACCAGTCCAGAGGTCAATACTCACTTCTTTTATTTGTGATAAAAACTCCAAGCCCAGTGATAGCAAGACTTTTCGTAATTCTTCTTTCTTTCTTTCTTGACTTGACTATTTCTATTGGTCTTCCTGTGTCTAAATCAACTAATACTGCTAAATAGTTACCTTGTCCTTTTACCAGTGTAATTTCATCTAGTCCTAATCTGGTTACTTGACTCAAATCTATTTCTTCTATTTTTTTTATTTGTGATTCTATCATTGATTCTATTTCTTCTTCTGTTAAGTCATTTCTTCTGGCTGTACTCCGAATATTACTATCTAATACTTCCTCGACTATTTTTTTAGCCAATCTCTGAGTATGTCCTTTTTGTTTATCTATAAAATCTAACTGTTCACTAAATACCTTCTGGCAATTTTTACATCTAAATTGTCGACGATTTATTTTTAGTAATACTGTTCTTTCTCCCCAGGGTAAATCCTGTACTGTTCGCCAGTGATTTTGGTGTATACTCTTACTTACTGTTCCACAATGTGGACAAGTGCAATGTTTTTGCTCTTTTTCAGCTTCTACAATTATGCCTAACCCTTCAATTTCTGAATATCTTAATACTTTCATTCCTGGTAGATTCAGCACTTGTTCTACTAATATTTGCATAAATACATCCAAAATTTCAATTCTTATAACTTTATTATAAATACTTTCATGCTTGTTTAGCTAAAAAGTCTATAAATCTTTACTCAGTAAGGTTTTCAACTCATTGGTATTTCTTTTTCAATTGGTTTCATTCATATAAATCTGGCTTTTTTACATAAAGGGAGCGGTAGAACCAGATTTTTGATTGTCTTTGAGATTTAATTTAGCAATTTGAATCACAGAATCAGAAATAGAGGCAATCCAAGAATTAGTTAAACGCTGTTCAATTTGATTTTTAATGAGATGAATCAACAATCTAACTAAAAAAGCTTCAATCTTTCGCAAAGTTGCCTGTTTACTCATCTCCTCTAAATCATCAATTATTTCTAAAGCATCAACATAACGACCTTCAAGGATACTTTGCCTTAATGCTATTAATTCCTGTGTCATATTGATTTCTACTCATTCAATTACAGAAGGGAACAGGGAACAGGGAACAGGGAACAGGAAGATTGAAATTTATTTAAAATAGATTTTATTATTTATTACTACTTTCAGATTATCATATTGCTAACCAAACCGCCTCAGAATTAATTCTGAGGCTCATAGTCGAAGTAAGCTAAAGCTTACTAGTGAAATCAAAAAGTTTATGATATTAGTCGGCTTGAGCCGAATTTTTTTATTAGCCTGAGAATTCATTCTCAGGCGGGAGTGATTTGATTTATTGTAGCTATTATTCCGCTTTGTCTTTGCCCAAGCTGGGTTAAAATGTAATTTACGTCATTGCGAACGAAGTGAAGCAATCTCGACTCTTTGCGATTGCTACCCTACGGGAACGCTCCGCGAACATTCCGCTACGCTCCATACCCTACGGGAACGCTCCGCGAACGCAATGACATTGTGTAATTAATTCTGCTTGACTGCTTATCTTTTCCCACTGGTACGAAATACCCAAAAAACTGGGTTAAATTAGATCAGTGCAGTTTGGCAGAAATAAGCATCAAGTTAAAAAGCTTAAGGATTAAGTTACCTCCCCCCTGCCCCTCTGCCCCTCTGCCCTCCTGCCTCTTCTGACCAGCCATCTATCATGCTTCAGCAGATTAATTTAGAAAAAGCGTTAAAATACCACTTCGGTTATGATCAATTTCGTCCCGGACAACGGCAAATTATTGAGGATGCGCTGCAAAATCGGGATTTGTTGGTGGTGATGCCCACCGGTGGGGGTAAGTCTTTGTGCTTTCAGTTACCTGCACTGTTGAAAAAAGGGGTAATGGTGGTGGTGTCTCCTCTCATTGCGTTGATGCAAGACCAAGTGGAGGCGCTACGGAATAATAATATTTCGGCGACGTTTCTGAATAGTAGCCTGAATCCGTATCAAGTGCGATCGCGTGAGGAGGCAATCATGAATGGTAAAATCAAATTACTGTATGTTGCCCCGGAACGTCTGGTTAGTGAAAGATTCTTACCTTTATTAGATATTGTTAATGAAAAGTTTGGTATTTCCGCTTTTGCCATAGATGAGGCTCATTGTGTATCAGAATGGGGGCATGATTTCCGCCCAGAATATCGGCAATTAATGTTATTAAGAAGACGTTATCCCAATGTTCCCGTGATAGCGTTAACTGCCACTGCTACGGAACGAGTCCGGGCTGATATTATTCAACAATTAGGTTTAAAAAGTCCTTCTATTCATGTTGCTAGTTTTAATCGCCAAAATCTTTATTATGAGGTCCGACCGAAAAATAAAGTAGCTTATACTGAATTATTGCAATTTATTAGAAAAAATGAAGGTTCAGGAATTATTTATTGTTTAACCCGGAAAAAGGTTGATGAAATTACTTTTAAATTAAAGAATGATAAAATTTCCGTTTTACCTTATCATGCCGGCTTAACTGATAAGGAACGCAGCGAAAATCAAACTCGATTTATTCGGGATGATGTGCGAATCATGGTGGCTACTATTGCCTTTGGGATGGGGATTAATAAACCCGATGTGCGGTTTGTAATTCATTATGATTTACCCAGGAATTTAGAAAGTTATTATCAAGAATCAGGACGGGCGGGTAGAGATGGCGAATCTTCTCGCTGTATATTATTCTTTAGTTTTGGTGATATTAAAACTATTGAATGGAGTATTAACCAAAAACCCGACCCCCAAGAACAATTAATCGCTAAACAACAATTAAGACAGGTGATTGATTATGCAGAAAGCAATCTCTGTCGGCGGACAATTCAATTAGGTTATTTTGGTGAAAGATTTGCGGGAAATTGTGAGAATTGTGATAATTGTTGTTATCCCAAACCTGTGGAAGATTGGACAATTGAAGCAATGAAATTTTTATCATGTGTGGCTAGATGTAAAGAAAGATTTGGCATAACACACATTATTGAAGTATTAAGAGGGGCAAAAACTCAAAAAATTATTCAACATGGACATGATAAACTTTCTACTTATGGTATTGGCCAAGACCGCAGTTTAGATGAATGGCGAATGTTAGGGAGGACTCTATTACATCAAGGGTTATTAGAACAAACTGCGGATGGTTATGGTGTTTTAAAATTGAATAGTTTAAGTTGGGAGGTAATGCGGCGTAAACATCAAGTTATGATTAGCGTTACCCCAAAACAAAAGCCGGCATGGGAGGAAGTCCGCGCAACGGAAGCAGAAGCAGAGGAGTTAATGCAAAAGTTGCGATCGCTTCGTAAGCAACTAGCAGATGAACAGGGTGTCCCCCCTTACGTCATCTTCCTCGATTCTACCCTCAAACTAATGGCACAAACCCAACCGCAAACATTAACAGAATTTAGTCAGCTTTCCGGTGTGGGTAGTCATAAATTAGCCCAATATGGGGAAAAGTTCTTAAAAGAAATCATTACTTATCGTCAAGAACAAGGTTTACCAGTGCAAAACCTTAATTCAGTTCCGACCACATATAATAATAAACCATCAGACACAGAATTATTTACATTTCATCTTTATCAACTAGGTTATAGTATTAACGAAATAGCCGAAAAACGCAATATTAGACCATCAACTATTGTTCGTCATTTATCAGATTTAATTGAAAAAGACCAACCTATAGATATTAATAAATTAGTACCTGTTGAACGTCAAAAGAAAATTTTACAAGTATTAAATACATTAGGGGATATTGCCCTTACCCCAATTAAAGAGTATTTAGGGACAGATTATACTTTTGATGAAATTCGCTTAGTGCGTGGAATATGGAGAAAAGAAAAACGCAATTTAAAGTTTTAATTTAGAGAATATCAAATAATAAATTGTCCAATTTCGTAGGGTGCGTTAAGGTCGTGTAACGCACCATCCCAGAACAATACAATTTCCAGGTGCTGTACTTTCTGTGCTAATACACCCCACAAAAAAGGTGGGCATTTCCTACAATTTTTCGCTTCTATTCAGGAGTTTGCCCCCTATCCCACCCTAAACATACTGTTCCCTGTTCCCTGTTCCCTGTTCCCTGCTGTATTTTTGATGCAATTTTGGCTTTTGAAAAAATTACTGTATTGTGTAACCACCATCAATGGCTATAGATTGACCTGTGATAAAACTGGAGGAATCAGAACATAACCAAATGACAGTATTAGCGATTTCTTCTGATGTGGCTAAACGTCCAATAGGATGTTTTTTCCCAAACTCTAATTTACCCTCTTCACCCAGAACACGAGTTAGCATATCTGTATCAACTCCTGCTGGACAAACAGCATTTATTCTAATATTATCTTTGGCGTGTTCTAAGGCAATGGATTTAGTTAAACCTAGTACACCATGTTTACTAGCCACGTAAATAGAACTGTTGGGAATACCAATTAAACCTGCAATGGAGGCATTATTTATTATTGCACCTCCCCCTTGTTTTAACATTTGGGGAATTTGATATTTCATAGATAGCCAAACACTTTTAAGATTTATATCTATGATGTTGTTCCAGTTTTCTTCTGTTTGGTCAATGGCTAAACCAATTTCTCCTTCAATTCCAGCGTTATTAAATGCGTAGTCAAGACGACCAAATTTAGCGATAGTTTGATTAATCAGATTCTCTATTTCTGCCGTTTGAGAAACATCTGTTTGTACAAATGTCGCTTCTCCACCACTTGCCTGAATTAATGCAACTGTCTCTTCACTTTCTTTAATACGACGGCTGGCTACTACTACTTTAGCACCTTTTTGAGCATAGGCCAAGGCAGTGGCGCGACCAATTCCTGAACTTCCACCTGTAACTAAGGCAACTTTATTTGCAAATTCAGCCATGATAATCCACAATATAATTTTGTCAATATCTTATGATAAGTAGTCGTACAAAATTAAGTTCCTACATGAAGTAAGGGAACAGGGAACAGGGAAATACATTGTGTAATTAATTCTGCCTAATTACTTACAAGCATTAATACAAGGAGGCAGGAGGCAGAAGACGAGAAGGCTTATTGTGTAATCTTTTCCAAGGTTTTTAGCTGAATAATTATTTCTGCCAAACTGCACTACTATTTTTCTTGGCCGAAACTTGCATTTGACGATGAAGCACCCTTGTGACGAAGCAAGCTACAGGTTAACGTCCCGCAGGGAAACGCTCACTGTAGGAGTTATTGTTTTACCTTAGTGAAAAACTGGGAATTTCTGGACTCGGTTCTGGTGTAGTGACGCTAATTTGTGGTTTTTCTTGTACTGCTTTGACTTTTTTGGTAGCACAAATTACAGATAAAATTCTGGGAAATACCAAGCAAGCTATTGTATTGAACAAAGTGAACAGTATTCCGTCTCTTAAAGTCATAAATTTATCACCCCTAATCAAAAATATCTTATACTAAACTCTATTTTCCTCCAATTAAAGTATGTTTGCTGACTTTTGAGCTTTTAAATTTCTTTGTCTAACTATAAGTAAAATCTATACTTTTGTCAATGCAGTGTTGATTATTTGAGGTTTGATGCTGTGCTAATTGTAAAGCAATATTAAACACAAAACTTAATATAAGGAAAGGTTATCAATGATAACCCTCCCATTAGCTATTAGCTTTCAGCAAAAGGACTGATAACTAATAGCATAAAAAATTAGTGCAGCAATTGGAAATCTGCAATCCAGCATTACAGTTAGTAGGCGGAACACTGGGAACAGAACTTAGGTCTAAATTTGCATAAGTCATTCCCAGTTAAGGTATGAGTAGTACAATAGGGAAAACTGGTAACATCTACCCTGGCTGGTTGTGAATCAGCATTCATTGATGCGGGTTGATTGGTTTTGGCTTCAGAAGCCAGTAGCAGAGATAAGAGTTTAGGAAAAGCTAGACAAGCGCCTGCATTAATCAGTGTAAACAGCAAAATATCCATCAAACCGATAGGTATCACCCCCCAAAATGTTTAGACGGTAACAACTTGAATGTGGATGATAAAATACATTCGTACTGCACGACAACAGAACCATTATATTTTATCTATACAAAAGTAGTTTAACATAAATTTATATTTATGAAACTGTTACTCCTGTAGAAGATGGATACATGGCGGGTAAACAAAAAATTCAGGAATTTTATGATCTAGAAGTTGAAAAATACAGCACGTTTCAAGTAAATGGAGTACAAACTTTAATCAAAAGGACTTATTTTAAAAGCGGTTTACCCCTGTTCCCTGTTAAGAGTTCCCTGCTGTAAGTTAAAAAGTAACCAAAACATCAACATTTCCTATGTCCACAACTCACAATCTACCTTCTTATTTAGCGAATCTGACAGAACGAGAATATCGAGCTTTACAGAGTGTAACAGATTATTCAGGAGTAAAATGGCTACCTGAAATTTGGCAGTTAGCGGCGAAGAGATTTGGCGATACTGTGGCTTTACACTCTCCCCACAGTAAACCAGAAACAGTTATTACTTATACTGAATTAGCCGATAAAATTCGGACATTTGCGGCGGGGTTGCAAGCTTTAGGGGTGAAAGTAGGCGATCGCATTTCCCTCATTTCCGATAATAGCCCCAGGTGGTTTATTGCTGACCAAGGAATCATGACTGCTGGGGCCGTGAATGCGGTGCGGAGTTCCCAAGCAGAAAGAGAAGAGTTAATTTTTATCATTACTAATAGCGGTAGCACAGCTTTAGTATTAGAAGATATTAAAACTCTGAATAAGTTACGGGAACGGCTGAAGGATTTACCAATACAATTTATAATTCTACTATCCGATGAAACAGCCCCCCCAGAGGAAATACTCAAAGTATTAAACTTTGCCCAATTATTAGAACTGGGAAAAAATCACCAGTTAACTTTAACTGAACAAAGCGGAGACAGTCTAGCAACATTAATTTATACCTCTGGGACAACAGGGAAACCCAAAGGAGTAATGCTAACCCACAATAACTTACTCCACCAAGTCAAAACTTTAGGTAGTATAGTTCAGCCACATCCAGGGGATATAGTTTTAAGTATTCTCCCCTCTTGGCACAGTTATGAACGCAGTGGCGAATACTTTTTATTATCCCAAGGTTGCACACAGGTTTACACAAATCTGCGTTCTATTAAAAATGATTTAAAAAAATACAAACCTAACTACATGATTGCCGTTCCCCGATTATGGGAATCAATCTATGAAGGAGTGCAAAAGCAGTTCCGGGAACAACCAGCCAATAAACAAAAATTAATTTACTTTTTCTTGAGTATCAGCCAGAAATATCTCAAAGCCTTACAAATCTCCGCAGGACTGAGTTTAGATCATTTAGATGCTTCCCCAGGACAAAAGTTAATTGCTAGAATACAGGCTTTAGCTTTACTTCCCCTGCACAAATTAGGGGAAAAATTAGTTTATGAGAAAGTGCGAGAAGCCACCGGGGGAAAAATTAAACAAGTAATTAGTGGTGGTGGTGCTTTACCTAGACATATAGATGAATTTTTTGCCTTAATTGGAGTACAAATTTTACAAGGTTATGGCTTAACAGAAACCGCACCAGTTACCAACGCACGCAGAATTTGGCGAAATATTCCCGGTGCATCCGGTCAACCGATTATCGGCACAGAAATTAAAATAGTTGACCCAGAAACCCGCCAACCCTTACCAGCAACAAAACGGGGTTTAGTATTACTCAGAGGACCCCAGGTGATGCAAGGCTACTACCAAAACCCCGAAGCCACGAAAAAAGTCATAGATGACCAAGGGTGGTTTGATAGTGGTGATTTAGGCTGGTTAACGCCACAAAATGATTTAGTATTGACAGGTCGGGCTAAAGACACAATTGTTTTAACTAACGGTGAGAATATCGAACCCCAACCGATTGAAGATGCCTGTTTGCGATCGCCCTACATTGACCAGATTATGCTAGTAGGACAAGATCAACGCATTATAGGTGCTTTAATCGTTCCCAATATTGAAGCCCTGGAAAAATGGGCAGCCAGTCAAAATCTCACCTTAGAAGTAGAAAACAAACAAATAAACTCAACCACCAGTCAAAAAATTAACTTGGAGAGTAAAATAATCCAAGATTTGTTTCGCCAAGAATTGAATCGGGAAGTGCAAAATCGTCCTGGCTATAGACCTGATGACCGCATTGGCCCCTTCAAACTCATTCTTGAACCATTTTCGATGGAAAATGGCCTGATGACACAAACCCTGAAAATTCGGCGGCACGTGGTTATGGAACGTTACCGCGATACCATTAACGAAATGTTTGCCTAATACAGCAGGGAACAGGGAACAGGGAACACTTCGACTGCGCTCAGTGCAGTGCAGGGAACAGGGTTAGAAATCTCTTAGTATCAGGTTTTGTTACCAAAATTTGTACCTCATTTACCTGAAATCTGCTTTATTTCTCGTCAAAAACTATTTGGACTCACGTAAAACTTTATGGATGCTTCCAATCCTCAACTACTTTTAAAACGCCTAGTTAACGTCAAAGTAATTGTTACTCCTCTCTGGAAAGATGAGGTACAACAGCAGTTACAAGCCCAAATTAATCAAACCGACCAACAACTACAACAGTTAGAACTAGAGGGTCAAAGAGCCATCACAGCTATTCAAAAGCAAAGTTTACAACCACCCGGACCCCAAACACTACAACAAATTGACAACATTCAACTACAAGTCAATCAAAAGAAAAGCGAACTACTAGAACAAAAAAATCAATTTCTGCAAAATCTCCAGCAGGTGCAGTTTTTGGAATTAGATCAAGAAGTTAATCAATTTCAAATGGAAGGCTTCTTCCGTGTAGAACCCGGCGATAACTTGATCAGCAAAATGCAAGTAGAAGTCGTCCTCCGTGATGGTGTAGTCGAAGACATTCGCGGCGACATCTAGGAATAAGGGAACAGGGAACAGGGAACAGGGAACAGGCAATAGGTGAAAGGAAATAGGTGAAAGGGAACGGGGAATAGGGAATAGGTGAAAAGGAATAGGTGAAACTAATCCTATATTTGTTTCTTCCCCCCTGCCTCCTGCCTCCTGCCCCCTGCTCCCT
>DATGXB010000159.1:0-74078 GCA_035299225.1 Nostocaceae cyanobacterium
TCGTCGCAGTATTAGACAAAAATCCAGGCGTGCAGCAATGAATGATCAGTATATGCTTTCTGTTTTAGCCGCATCTGTTCCAAATTCTTCCCCTCTGCTGTAATCCTTTTGTCAATAGGATTTGAGATGCGCTAACCCTGAATTCACCAGGTGAATTTGAGGTGGCTAAAGTTTGTCCTTCATCAACTAGACCATTTCTAAAAAGACCAGGTAACAGAACTAGCCCTACTCGTGCAGGAAATGACCAAAAAATTCCTTATCTTATCAGTCCACGCAACACTAGTATTTCGACTCTTCAGCCTACCTTACGTTGGAATTCTGTAAAAGGTGCAACTAGTTATCAAGTACAGATATTGGGGCCAGAAGTTGATTGGACTACCAAAGTTAACCAATCAGAAGTTGTTTATTCTGGTAATCAACCTCTAAAACCGGGGTTTCGTTATCGGGTGATTATTACTGCAAGTAACGGTGCATCTACTAAAGATAAAGATAATTCAGGATTTACAGTGCTAAGTGATGCAGACACTCAACGAGTCAAGACGGATATTGGCAATTTAGAGCAACAACTTTTAAGCAATGAAGTAAAAAACTTAACTTTGGCACATTTATATAGAACCAATAATTTGAATGCTGATGCAATTGAATTATTAGAAGGATTAACTAAAAAAGGCAATAAAACTACAGCAGTTTACCAGCTTTTAGGAAATATTTATCAGCAAATTGCTTTAACTGAGTTAGCGAGGGAACGGTATTTAACTGCCTTAAAATTGGCAAAGGCAGAAAACAATTTACCAGAACAAGCAATAATTCAAAGCAATTTAGGTGAAGTAGACATAACTCTAGACCAACTAAAGCAAGCATTGCAGTGGTTTCAAGAGGCTCAGAAGAGCTATCTTGACTTGGGGGATGAAACAAAAGAAAGAGAAATGCAACAGCAAGTAGATGATTTAAAAAGGAGAATTTCCTAATGAAGATAAGAAAGGTTAGACAAGCAATATTTCTTGCTAGTTTTTTAGGAATTGCTGGGTTAATGGTGGCGATACCAGAACTAGCAATGGGACAGGCAAATCCTCCAGCAACAACTACCCAATCTGGAGAATTAGCAGAAGCAGAAAAACTCAATCAACAAGTCATCAAATTTTATCAACAAGGTAAATATAGCGAAGCAATTCCTTTAGCAGAGTATGTGTTAGAGATGAGAAAACGCCTGTTGGGTGACAATCATCCTGATGTGGCAACTAGCTTGAATAATTTGGCAGCATTGTACGATAGCCAGGGAAGGTACACAGAAGCAGAACCACTTTATATCCAAGCTTTGGAGATAAGAAAACGCCTATTGGGAGACAATCATCCTAATGTGGCACAAAGCTTGAATGATTTGGTATTTTTGTATACAAAACAGGGAAGGTACAAGGAAGCAGAACCACTTCATATCCAAGCTTTGGAGATGAGAAAACGCCTGTTGGGTGACAATCATCCTGATGTGGCAACTAGCTTGAATAATTTGGCAGCATTGTACTTAAGGCAGGATGAAACTATAAATGCTCTTGAATTGCTGACACAAGGAGTAGCAATTCAAGAACATAATCTAAACTACAATCTATCTGCGGGTTTTGAACGCCAAAAACGCGACCATATCAGCACTATATCTGGTACTACATATTCGACTATCTCTTTACATCTCAATTCTGCACCTAATAACTTCAAAGCTGCGCGTTTAGCATTTACTACCGTTTTACAACGCAAAGGACGAATTTTAGATATTCTCACCAATAATCTGCAAATTCTCCGTCAGTATATTAATGAACCAGAGAGTCAAAAATTAATAGATGAACTGTATAATCTCAGAAGCCAACTAGCCGCACTAATTTATAACCTACCAGATAAACCTCCCCAGAAAGAGTATCGCCAGCAATTTAAAGAGTTAGAAGATAAATTGAACCGAAAAGAAGACGAATTGAGTCGTCGCAGTGCAGAATTCCGTCTTCAGTCTCAGCCAGTAAATTTGGCAACAATTCAAAAATTAATCCCCTCCGATGCAGCTTTAGTAGAATTGGTGAGATATAAACCATTGAATCCTAAAGCACAAAGAGACGATCGTTTTGGTAAACCGCGTTATGCTGTTTACATCCTGAAGTCTAGTGGCGAACCTCAAGGTATTGATTTAGGTGCAGCTGAGGAAATCGAGAAAGTATTAGAGAGGTTTCGTCAAGATGTGCGAGACCCACAAACACCTAATACCCAAGTCAAGCAATCGGCTCGTGAATTAGATCAGATTGTCATGCAGCCTATCCGCAAACTTTTAGGTAATACTCGCAAAATCCTCATTGCTCCAGATGGTGCTTTGAATCTTATTCCATTTGAGGCTTTAGTTGATGAAAATGACGAATATTTATTAGAAAATTATGCCTTGACTTACCTAACATCTGGGCGGGATTTGTTGCGATTACAAAATACATTTCCCAGTAAACAGCCACCAGTTATAATGGCAGATCCTTACTTTGATAAGAAGCCTGAAGTGGTCAGCATTCAAAATCTAACTCGCTCAATTAATCTATCTCAACAAACATTTCCTCCATTACCCGGAACAGCAAAGGAAGCAAAGGCAATTTCTTCACTTTTAGGTATTCAACCCCTGATTGGCTCTCAAGCTTCTAAGGGTAATCTCCAACAATTAAACAGTCCCAAGATTCTCCACATTGCCACACATGGTTTTTCTGAAACCCCTAAACAAGAAGATAAAAGTATATTTGAAGATAATCCTTTACTGCTATCAGGATTAGTTTTAGCTGGCTTCAAAAATCCCCAAATTAACAAAAATGAAAATGGGATTCTCACAGCTTTGGAAACAACTTCTTTAAATCTTCTAGGTACAAAACTTGTAGTCCTTTCGGCTTGCAATACTGGTGTTGGTAAAGATACTATAGGTGAAGGTGTTTATGGGTTGCGCCGAGCTTTAGTGATTGCTGGTTCTGAAAGTCAAGTAATTAGTTTGTGGAAAGTTAATGATGATGCCACTAAAGATTTAATGGTGAATTACTACAAGGGAATTGTAGCAAATCAAGGACGGAGTGAAGCACTACGACAAACTCAACTCAAGATGCTACGGGGTGAGTTAGGAGAAGATTATCAGCATCCATACTACTGGGCAGCCTTTATACCTTCTGGTGACTGGCGACCAATGGAGCGTTAGTTTGACACTAAATCTTGATTGGAAACCTATTGTACATTCGCAAATTAAATGTCGTTCTTCGCAAATTAATGTCGCAGCCTGATCGAATAGCTGAAACCCTTATTCAGTAAGGATTTTACTACTTTAACCCATATTGATCTACTAAATTATCCACTTTATTGATTTCGCAAATTAAATGTCGCAAATCCTAGTTTCGCAAATTAGATGTCGTTTTTTAAGATTTTTATCCTTCGCAAATTAGATGTCGCATTTTTGAGAATTTAGTGGTACATTAGTATATCAAGAGTGAATAAGTGGTTTCTAATGGTAGACCAACAATTTGAATCCAATGAAGGATTGACGGAAAACCCAGACGCTATTTTGCTTGACAAGAGTAATTTTGTGGTAGATCCATCCCAAATTATTCTGGCAACGTCAGATAAGCATAAATTGAAATTCAATCTCATCCAGTGGCTTGCTGAATCGCCCAACGTTACTATTAAATCCCAGAGAAAGCAAGCAATAGCAGACACTTTGAGTATTTCTACTCGGCAGGTGGAACGTCTACTCAAGCAATACAATAATAGTCAATTATCGGAAAGCGCAGGAATACAACGAGCAGATAAGGGGAAACATCGAGTTAGCGAATACTGGCAAGAATTTATTACTAAGATTTATCAACAGAGTTTGAAAGATAAACATCCCATATCGCCTGCATCTGTAGTTCGTGAAGTGAAGCGACACGCGATCGTTGATCTTGGACTGAAATCAGGAGATTATCCTCATCGAGCTACTGTCTATCGAATTTTAGATCCTTTAATTGAACAACATAAACGGAAGACAAAAGTTAGAAATCCTGGTTCGGGATCTTGGATGACAGTGGTAACACGAGACGGACAACTACTGAGGGCTGAATTTAGTAACCAAATTATTCAGTGCGACCATACTAAACTAGATATTCGCATAGTTGATAGTTATGGCGATTTACTGTCTGATCGTCCTTGGTTAACTACTGTTGTAGATACTTATTCAAGTTGCGTTTTGGGTTTCCGGTTATGGCTCAAACAACCAGGTTCTACAGAAGTAGCGCTCGCTTTAAGACACGCTATTTTGCCCAAAAATTATCCTGATGACTATCAGCTAAATAAAACATGGAACATCTATGGGCATCCCTATCAGTATTTTTTTACTGATGGCGGAAAAGATTTTCGCTCAAAACATTTAAAAGCCATTGGTAAGAAACTAGAATTTCAGTGTGAATTACGCGATCGCCCGCCTGAAGGTGGTATTGTAGAACGTATTTTCAAAACAATTAATACTCAAGTTCTCAAAGATTTACCTGGTTATACGGGGGCAAATGTTAAAGAACGTCCCGAAAATGCTGAGAAAGAAGCCTGCTTGACAATACAGGATTTAGACAAGATTTTAGCTAGTTTCTTTTGTGATATTTATAACCATGAGCCTTATCCTAAAGAACCCCGTGATACAAGATTTGAACGCTGGTTTAAAGGCATGGGAGGAAAACTACCTGAACCTTTGGATGAGCGAGAATTAGATATTTGCTTGATGAAAGAAGCTCAACGAGTTGTTCAAGCTCATGGATCTATACAGTTTGAGAACCTAATTTATCGAGGAGAATCACTCAAGGCATATAAAGGTGAATATGTGACGTTGAGATATGATCCTGACCATATCCTAACTTTATATGTTTACAGTTGTGAAACCGAGGATAACTCAGAAGATTTCTTGGGGTACGCTCACGCAGTAAACATGGATACCCATGACTTGAGTTTAGAAGAGTTAAAAGTCCTGAATAAAGAGCGCAGTACAGCTCGTAAGGAGCACTTTAATTATGATGCCTTATTAGCATTAGGTAAGCGCAAGGAACTTGTAGACCAACGTAAACAAGACAAGAAAGAAAAAAGAAAAGAAGAACAAAAACGTTTACGTTCTACATCGAAGAAGAACTCAAATGTTATTGAACTACGCAAAAGTAGGGCTGCCAAATCTTTAAGGAAAGAAGAAAATCAGGAAGTTTTGCCTGAGATAATTTCCAGCGAAGAAATTAAGATTGAGAAAATAGAACCACAACCACAGGAAAATATTTCAGTGCAACCTGATACTCAGGAAGAACAAAGAAATAAGTTAGTTATCTCTAAACGTCAAAAAGATTTGAAAAAGATTTGGTAAATTATGGCGCAATCACAACTTGCAACCCAACCTATTGTTGAAGTTTTAGCACCACCGTTAGACCTCAATGCTCAAATTGCTAAAACTATTGATATTGAAGAGCTTTTTAGAACTTGTTTTATCACCACTGATCGGGCTTTGGAATGCTTTAGATGGTTAGATGAATTGCGTATTTTGAAGCAATGTGGTCGAATCATTGGACAGAGAGACGTGGGCAAAAGTAGAGCAGCACTTCACTATCGAGATGAGGATAAAAAACGAGTCTCCTATGTCAAAGCTTGGTCTGCATCAAGTTCTAAACGTATATTTTCACAAATCCTGAAGGATATTAACCATGCTGCACCAACAGGTAAACGGCAGGATTTACGTCCAAGATTAGCTGGCAGTCTTGAACTTTTTGGTCTAGAATTGGTGATTGTAGATAATGCTGAGAATTTACAAAAAGAGGCACTTATAGACTTAAAGCAACTTTTTGAAGAATGTCATGTTCCTATTGTTTTAGTTGGAGGCAAAGAGTTAGATGATATTTTGCAGGATTGTGATTTGTTGAATAATTTCCCAACACTGTATGAGTTTGAACGTTTGGAATATGATGATTTTAAAAAGACATTAAGGACAATTGAATTAGATATTCTATCTCTTCCAGAAGCATCTAATTTAGCGGAGGGAAATATTTTTGAAATTTTAGCAGTTAGTACAAATGCGCGAATGGGAATTTTAGTTAAGATAATCACTAAGGCAGTTTTACATTCTCTCAAAAAAGGGTTTAACCGAGTTGATGAAATCATACTAGAAAAAATTGCTAGTCGTTATGGCACAAAATATGTTCCCCTCGAAAATAGAAATAGAAATGAATGAAGATGATGAAATTCGCCCAAAGTTAGGCTATGTTGAGCCTTATGAGGGGGAGAGTATTAGTCATTATTTGGGGCGTTTACGTCGCTTGAAAGCTAACAGTTTACCTTCAGGATACTCTTTAGGAAAAATTGCTGGTCTTGGGGCTTTAACGACACGATGGGAGAAACTTTATTTCAATCCATTTCCTACTCTACAGGAGTTGGAGGCTTTGGCATCTGTGGTGGGGGTAAATGCGGAAAGATTAACTGAGATGCTCCCACCCAAGGGAGTAACAATGAAACCCAGACCAATTCGATTATGCGGAGCTTGTTATGCGGAATCTCCTTGTCATCGAATTGATTGGCAGTTTAAGGACAAAATGAAATGCGATCGCCACAATTTACGCTTGCTAACAAAGTGTACTAATTGTGAAACTCCTTTCCCTATTCCCGCAGATTGGGTAAAGGGTGAATGTCCCCATTGTTCTCTACCTTTTGCAAAGATGGTTAAAAGGCAGAAGCGTGATTAAATATTGGAAGTGAAGCAATTTTATTTTACAGAGTGCTTCGCGATCGCAAAGCATTCTTTATTGTGTGTAGCATAACTGACAGTGATCTCCTTAAATAAAGATTTATGTGTAGCGATAAAAACTTTGTCTCCTAGTCTTTTGTGTTTTTATAGTACACAAGTATTAAAGAATATACTATGATAAATATATATTTAGTGGCTGCCCTAGTTAACTTGTAAAATTGTAAACTTTAGATGTTGAGCTTCACTAAAACCTGGGAGACTTGTCCAGACCCAAAATTGTATGTCAACAGCCCGTCATGTTATTGCGCTTTTGAAGAGTTATCTAGAAGGTGAGGAGCAGCATTTTTTGTCAGTTGCTCTTCAAATGGCCGCACATGAAGCAAGGCAAGGACACACCAAAGTTGCTCAAGATATTCAAAACCTCGTTGACAAAGCAAAAGAGCGTAAATTCGTGACTGAGCATAAAACCTCGCCCACGCCGCTCGTACAGCCCAAAGGAGAATTGGTCAACCTTGTATCAGTTCAGTATTCAGACACAAGGTTGATTGATATGGTTCTTCCTGTAGCTTTAAAAAAAAGACTTGAACGTATTATTGTAGAACAAACTCAGCGACATCGTTTGGCTGAGTACAACCTCAAGCCTCGGCGCAAAATACTTCTGGTAGGTCCGCCAGGATCAGGTAAGTCAATGACTGCGACTGCTCTTGCTGGAGAACTCAAGCTTCCTCTTTTTACTGTTGCTTATACTGGACTAATTACGAAATACATGGGAGATACAGCTAATCAGCTTAAGCTTGTATTTGATGCGATGGCAACAACAAGGGGAGTTTATTTTTTCGACGAGTTTGATGCCATTGGCTCGCAACGTGCTGCGGTTAACGACGTTGGAGAAATTCGTCGTGTGTTAAACTCATGTTTGCAGTTTTTAGAGAATGATGATAGCCAAAGTCTCATTGTTGCTGCGACTAATCATCCTGATTTATTAGATAAAGCTCTTTTTCGACGATTTGATGACGTTATTGAATATGAGCTACCAAATCCAGAAGTGGTTCGCAAGTTGTTGACGGCACGCTTATCCTCTTTTGAGATTAAATGGCAAGATTGGCAGCATATTATTAAAATCGCAGATGGACTAAGCCAAGCAGAATTGGTGAGAGCCGCAGATGACGCAGCTAAAGCAGCCGTAATCTCTGGTCAAAAATTAATTGCTGAAGAAAACATAATTTCAGCGATTTTAGAACGCAAAAACATTGTTTTTAAGTAATTGGGCTATATTTGGATAAAGATGTGTTTAAATGAACTTCTAAATCCAATGCCTGACTACGAAAGAAATCTTCCAAATTTTTATTTTACAAAACATGGAGTTAGTGAGGATTACAGACGACGTAAGCGGAAGATCGAAGAAAGACCTGCACCACAAAGAAATAGAGAAGATCATGCACAACAGCTACTAGAAGCTTTTGGGCAAGCAATGGAAGAATACAGTCTACAGAAAGAATTACGAGAGCCAGAACTTGCTGTAGGAAAACCTGGCTTTTATTTGGATTTCCAGCTACCAAAAAGTGAACTGAGAGTTGTTAATAGCTTGGAAGATAAGCGCAAGGGTATTGAGCTACTTTCTGTCCGCTCGTCTGATCAGGCAAAAGAAACCGCGTTGGCATCAGTATTTGTACCAGACAAGGCATCAAAGTCTTTCGCTTCAAAAATAAAAGCTTACCGAGATCAGAATACCAAAAAAGGTGAGCCAAGACATAACTCTTTAATAGCAAGCCTGGATAGTATTAGCTTAGGTACAGTGCGTGACCTATTTACGGATAACCCTCTATTATTTCCAGCTAATGAACATCAAAAAGTTTGGTGGGAAGTTTGGCTACGGCACGGTTGTGCAGATTTGTTCTCCCAGATCACCCAAGTGCTTGAGATTCGTACAACGGGAGAAGTTCTCAGGTTTCTTGAAAGAGAAGTAGTTCTAGCACTGACAAACATAGAAACCCTATCGCGAATCATCAGAAATAATGGACTAATTGCCGAATTGCGTCTTGCTAAGGATTCACCAAGTATGTTCTTCGATCCCGATATGGATATGCAAGAACAGGTAAGTTGGGTGGAGGATCTTTCAGAACGCACTAATTTGTCATCAAATATAAATCTTGCTGTTTGTTTGTTAGATAAAGGTGTTACTCGTTCTCATCGTTTGATTGAGCCAGTTCTTGCTCGTGAAGATTTGTTTACATACGATCAGCACTGGGGATTTGAAGATAATCAGGGAGAGGAACGTGGGCATGGTACAGCTATGGCAGGTCTTATTTTATACGGCGATATTTACAAAGCTTTAGAAACGCAAGAGAGAATTGATCTCACCTATAAATTAGAATCTGTCAAAATACTTCCAAATAGAGGAGAAAACGATCCAAGACTTTATGGAGCAATAACTATAGATGCTGTTTCTCAGGTAGAAATTAAGAATCCTAAGCGTCAGCGTGTATTTTGTATGCCTGTCACGAGTAAAGGAGATTACAACGTAGGAGTTCCTTCTAATTGGTCAGCAGCAGTAGATCAAATATGTTTTGAAGAAAAGCGATTTATGGTTATTACCGTTGGCAATATCCGTAAGCCTATTATGCGTAGTGATTATCCTGATACTAATGATGTCAGCCCAGCACAAGATCCTTCTCAAGCCTGGAATGCACTTACTGTTGGGGCTTACACCGATAAAGTCAACATAGTTGACCTAAAGTACGCCGGGTGGGAAGCTATTGCTCCAGCTGGCGATATTTCTCCTAATAGTAGGACTTCTCTTTTATGGGACAACACTTGGCCTACTCGACCAGATGTAACATTTGAAGGAGGCAATTTAGCAACTGAAAATGCTCATTCTCATGCTGCTGATCCGGATGAATTAAGACTTATAACGACTCATTATCGGTCTAATGAACGACAATTTACCCTGTTCGGAGATACGAGTGCAGCAGCCGCTTTGTGCAGCTATATGTCGGCGCGTATTTGGGCTGAACATCCTAAATATTGGGCAGAAACGGTTCGTGCCTTAATAGTTCATTCTGCGGAGTGGACTCCCGCAATGCTTAGTAACCTACCAGCAAATGCTTCGCAAAGTAAAAAAATACATATATTATTGCGTAGATATGGTTATGGTGTTCCAAATCTAGAAAAGGCTCTTTTCAGCAGCAAAAGCGACTTAACAATGATTTTTGAAGATCAGTTACAGCCTTTTTGGAAAGTTGGCAATAAACCAGCAACAACAAACAAAATGAACTTTCATGCACTTCCTTTGCCAATGGAAAAGCTAAAAGAGTTGGGTGGAGCAGAAGTAGAGTTGCGATTAACACTATCGTATTTTATAGAACCTAATCCCGGAGAACGAGGACAGCAACAGAGACATTCTTACGCCTCACATGGCTTAAGATTTAAGATAAAGCGTTCATTAGAAACTCCGGCTGAATTTAAGCAACGCATTAATCAGATAGAGAAAGAGAAGGCAGAGAATTTGGTTCAAAACAGCACGGATGATAGGGATGATGGATGGTTTCTAGGGGAGAAAAGCTGGGATCGTAGTGGTTCAATCCATTCTGATATCTGGAGGGGTACTGCGGCAGCCTTAGCTGAAAGGGATGCTATAGCAGTATATCCTGTTGGTGGCTGGTGGAAACACAATTCAAGACGAAAAGGATGGAATAACATTGCTAGATATACTCTTATTGTATCTATCCGGGTAATAAATAAAGCTGAAGTAGATATTTATACGCCTATTGCAACGAAAATTGGAGTTACACCTATCATTACTTGATCTTTTATTTGGTTAAGTTATAGGCTCAATGTAATTTAAAACTATTTTTGTTATGAGAATAAAAAAGAGACGTGGTTACAATATTTGATCACGTCTCTCATTAATGATAAGAAAAATGCCAGGTTTTACGCTACATCTGCTACCAGTAAGCCATTCATAGCAACGATGATTTGCTGTGCTGTGTCTGGAGTGTCACAACAAGGTCTTTCATCGGTATTACAAGGTTGGGCGACCCATTTACCTTCTAAATTTCGGTAAAAAGTACCGAGTAAATGGAAACTGTTCCAAACTCGATACAGAAGTCCCAGTTCACCTGGCACTGAGTCAATTTCAATTTCCGGCGCGACTTCTTCACCTAGCTGCTCAATATAGTCCTCAAACTCTACTTGAGCTAAGGCTTGGTTATCAAATCCATCTTGTACAATCATGATGAATAACCTCGTTAATGGGGTTGAACAAAAGGCGATCGCTCTCCGGCCAAAGACTGCGATCGCCTTTTTGATTTTAGATATTATTTTAGTTACTACAGTAGCCAATAATCAAGATATCTATGGAAAACTTTACTTAGTCACTTCTACCGTACTCAGAAAATCCTTTAAAGAAATCCCCAAAGCCGAGCAAATAGCCTCTAATACTTTCAAGGAGACACTTTCAGACTCGCCATACTCTAACTTTTTCAAGTTTTGATGGGAACATTCCCCACCCTGGGCGACAATTTCCTCTACCAGCTTTTGGCGGGACTTTTTACCACGTAACCGCTTTAAAATCTCTGCTCTGTCTTGATTCCAAGCAACAGCAACCACATCTGCAACATAAATATACATTTTTGTTTCTCTATCACTCTGATTCGTCATATAATAGCTACAGCAGTAAACAAAATCTATCCAAGCCCCATAAATTATGGCTACTACAGTTTACAAAATCAGAGTTACAAAATATGGCAGTATGGATCAGCGATCTGGCAAAAGTCCCTAATTGGTGATCAAACAGGATAAACTCTAAAAACCTTTAAAACGAATCTATATACTAAAAATTACTCAATACTTATGCTTAACATTAGTTCACTAGAATCTTCTCTATGGGAAGCAGCAGACCAACTTAGGGCTAATTCTCGCCTGAATGCTAATGAATATAGTATGCCCGTCCTGGGGTTAATCTTTCTCCGTCATGCTACAAATCGTTTCAATGCTGTAAAAGCAGAAATTGAGCAGAATTTACCCTCACGGGGAGGTAAAAAACGCCCTATTACTCAAGACGACTTTAAAGGAAAATCAGCAATTTTCTTACCAGAAAAAGCGCAATATCAATACATCCTAGATTTACCGGAAAAAGCAGATATTGGTACAGCTATCAATGAGGCAATGAAAGCCATTGAAGAGATAGAAGCGGATATGTTAAAAGGAGTTTTACCAAAAGATTATACAAAATTTGAATCAGATTTACTCAAAAACCTAGTCAGAATTTTTGACCGGGAAGAATTACGTACCGCCACAGGGGATGTATTCGGGCGAATTTATGAATATTTTCTCAACAAATTCGCTATGACAGGAGCGCAGGAAGGGGGAGAATTTTTTACACCACCTTCTCTAGTGCGTCTCATTGTAAATATTATTGAACCTGATCGGGGAAATGTCCTAGATCCTGCTATTGGTAGTGGGGGAATGGCTGTACAAACTGGGCATTTTTTAGAAAATCGCGGTGATGATGCAGCAGCAAAAATTACCTTTTATGGACAGGAAAAGTCCGATACTAACACCCGTTTAGCAAGAATGAACTTAGCAGTTCACGGGTTAGAAGGAAAAATTCGCCAAGGTAATACATTTTATGATAAATGGGAAGAATTAATTGGTAAATGTGATTATGTCATGTCTAACCCACCCTTTAACGTGGATGGGGTAAGTCCAGAAAAGATTAAAAATGACCCGCGCTTATTTACAGAGAAAAAAATACCAGGAATTGCGGCGAAAACTAAAGCAGTAAGTAATGCTAATTATCTGTGGATTCAATATTTTTATAGTTATTTAAACGCCAAAGGTAGAGCAGGTTTTGTGATGGCTAGTTCTGCTTCTGATGCAGGACATGGGGAAAAGGAAATTAGACAAGAGTTAATTAATACCCAAGCGGTAGATATCATTATTTCTATTGGCACAAACTTCTTTTATACTAGGTCACTACCCTGTACTTTATGGTTTTTGGATAAGGGAAAACCAGCAGAACACAAAGATAAAGTTTTAATGATTGATGCGCGAAATATCTATCGAGTAGTGACGCGGAAAATTCGTGATTTTAGTGATGAATCATTAAAAAATATTACTGCTATTTCTTGGTTATATCGTGGACAGCAGGAACGTTATTTACAGTTAGTGGGAGAATATTTAAACCAGACTCATCAAGAAGCAGAAAATATTGCAGGTGTGTTAAATAATTTAGATTTACCTTTAACTAAGTTAATTGAGTTTTTGCAAAAATTTAATGATAGTTTGGGTGACTCCTTACCTTTATTAAAAGATTTACCGGAGGTTGAAGAATTAGTAGCTGAAGATATCGCCCATCAAAATATAGAGCTTTTCCGCAATGCGTTAAATGATTTAAAGAGAGAATTGGCAGAATTTACGACGTTGAAGAAACAGTTAATTAGTGATTTACAAGCACATCTAGCATGGTTTAATAATCAATCTGATTTACTTGCTAATAATCAATTACAAAAAGACTGTGCAGCCAAGTTTGCAATTTTTATTCCTCAATTAAAAACTCTGCAAAAGCAGATTAATGAATTACATAAACTGGTAAATCGGACTGTGGAAATAGCAGAGAAAAAGTTAGATGCACGTAAACAGGAAATTTGGGACGGGAAGGAAATTAAACAACAACAAAACGCCTTAGATACTGCTAAGGATACGGCGATTTCTGTGATTAAATCTACCTTGTACATGAAAGCACAAGTTACCTGGTTACAATCTCGGTTTCCTGATGGGGTTTTTGTGGATGTACCGGGGTTGTGTAAGGTGGTAACGCTGGATAATATAGCTCAGGAGGATTATAGTTTAACACCTGGGCGTTATGTGGGTGTAGCTGCTGTAGGTGGGGAAGATGAGGAGGATATTGAGGAACGGTTAAAAGAAATTCATTTGGAGTTAGCAAGTTTGAATGAGGAAGCGCAGGAGTTGGGGGCGAGTATTTTGGTTAATTTTGAGGAGTTGCTGTGATTAATGTTGCAAATTTAAAAGGCTATCGTTTCTGTACTCTTGGTGATGTAATTACTCTAAAAAGAGGTTATGATTTACCTCATAATCAGCGCCTACAAGGAGAAGTACCTGTTGTTTCATCTTCAGGAATAACTGGAAGACATAATACAGCAAAAGTAAAAGCACCAGGAGTTGTAACCGGCCGATATGGTACACTTGGTGAGGTCTTCTACATTGAAGAAGATTTCTGGCCTTTAAATACTGCTCTGTATGTATGTGATTTTAAAGGAAATCACCCAAAGTTTATTTCCTATATATTGCGTACATTAGGGTTAGAATTTCAAAATGCTGCTGGTGCAGTTCCAGGAATTAATCGTAATGTACTTCATAAAATCCCTATTTATATACCTGATATTACAACCCAAGAACGCATAGCCGAAATTCTCTCAAAATATGACAACCTCATAGACAACAATAACCGCCGCATAGCATTATTAGAAGAGTCTATCCACCTGCTGTATAAAGATTGGTTTGTGCGTTTACGCTTCCCTGGTTATGAGTCGGTAAAGGTGGTTGATGGTATTCCTGATGGGTGGAAAATTGGAAATCTTCCTAATTTATGCTCTAAATTAATTGATGGAACACATGATAGTCCGAAACCAACAGAAGAAGGCTATTATCTAGTGACAGGTAAACATATTGTTAATGGATTCATAGATTTTACTAACTGTTATTTTATTTCTCCAGAAGAACATAAAAAAGTTATGAGTAGAAGTTGTCCAGAAAAAGGAGATATTATCTTTTCTAATATTGGTACTTTAGGAACAACAGCATTAGTTGACCAAGATTTTGAATTTAGTATTAAAAATGTTGCTTTGTTTAAGCCTTTAAAAAAATACTATTCGAGTTTTCTTTATGTTTATCTTTCTAATAAAAATACATTAATATCTATGTCTCAAAAAGCATCAGGTACTTCTCAAAAGTTTTTTAGCCTAAAATTTTTAAGAAACTCAGATATCTTAATTCCACCAGATGATATTATTATTCAATTTGATAACTTAGTTAGACCAATATTAGAACAACGCTCATTACTTAATAAAAGTAATCAAAAACTCAAAGAAGCCCGTGATTTACTTCTACCACGCCTAATGAATGGAAAAATAACAGTATAAGTAGGTTGGGTTTCGTTCCTCAACCCAACATTTATAAAGGTTTGTTGGGTTGCGCGATCGCTTGACATTCAAGACAGTCGCTGCAAATTACTCTAGTTCCATACCCAATTCATGCGCTAAAATATCATTCCATTGCATTTTTTCAAGCCTGATATTATCCAAGGCATATAATAATAAAATGACACCCAGTCCAAATGCTTTTTTAGGTTCTTGGTGTAAACAAATAACTGATTTATCTTTTATAAAAAATGGTGAAGAAAAAACATTATAAGTTTCTCCATTTTTAGTTTCTCTGATACATGGGAAGCCAATAATATCTCTTCCCCATATCATAATATCTGGATATAGATCGTTATTTGAGGTCTTATTAGATAAACTATCCAAGGCTTGTAAACACTTCTTAATACTTTCAGGAGGCGTGTTAATCTTCTTACTAATCTTAATATTTCTAGCAAATATGGCTGTGAAAATAGGGTTAGCTGCTTGAGGCCAATCCTCTCTATCTGATGCGAAAAGGCTACAATATTGATTGTCAATTTCAATAGTCCCTCGATTAATTACTTTGCGTTGCAATTTTTTAACTGATTCAATTTGTGTCAAGGCTTTAGCTAGACTTTGCCCACTATCATCCTCAATATAAATTGTATTTTTAGCTTCAATGTAAGCACAAACTGATTCAATTGGAATATCCTCTTTACGATCAAATTTATCCTGCTCAAGAAATTTGAATGTTGGGAATCTATCCCGTTCATAAATTATGATATCGTCTCCTGCCAATTGATTATCTTTAGTGACAATAAACCCTCGACATATACCATACTTTTGAGGTAAAACAGAGCGAATTGACTCGCAAAGAGCAATTTCAAACTCATCACCATGATCAAAGTTATAGTGAGCAGATATCTCTGAAAACCGCCTCTCAAATCTTTCTGCTAAATTGCTGACAAAATTGTTATATATCATATTCAAAATCGTTACAGTACAGCAAAAATAAACAATACCTATTGCTATAAATTTGTAGCGATCGCTTGATAATCAAGACAGTCGCTACAAAGTAACTAAAATGTAGTAAAAATATAAATGATAAATTCATAAAACCTAAAACAATTAAAACCCACCTTTGCTATGCCTGTAATATATCCTCACCAGGATTATTTTGAGGCGTATCCCAAGCGTAACTTGAGACTTCGCAAACAGCAGGGTAAACATATCATAAACCATATTTTAGCAACGGGGAAAATAAGATCCCCGACTTCTCTAAAAAATGGGGGATCTGGGTGCTTAGTGATACTTGTCACTGTACCAACAAAAACGCTATGCTAATAATATTAACTCCTGTTGTCTTTTACCCCCGATGAGTGCCGAATATTCCGAAGATATCCTAGTTCAACAAACCACAGCAGACTTCTTTGAACATACCCTGAAATGGCATCGCGTTTACGCCTATAATCAGGAAACCTTCGGTATTGACGGTACACTGGGACGCAAAGACAAAAAAGAAATAGTCCTCAAACGCTATCTTCAGGAAGCACTAGCAAAAATAAACCCCGGTCATCCCCAGCAAGTATATGATGATGCTATAGAACAATTTACCAGCTACAACACCTCAGATCAATTAATCACCATTAACCAGAAAAAATACCAACTCATCCGCGAAGGTATCCAGGGGAAACCATACCAAAACTCAGACGGTGAAGAAATAGACCCCAAACTGAAATTAATAGACTTTGAACACCCAGAAAATAATCATTTTTTGATAGTCCGGGAAATGTGGGTTCAAGGTGCGCTTTATTCCCGTCGTCCTGATATCATTGGTTTTGTTAACGGTATTCCTTTATTATTTATTGAACTTAAAAAAACTTGCCGTAACGTTAGGGTAGCCTACGAAGATAATTATACAGATTATAAAGATACCATCCCCGAACTCTTCCACTATAACGCCATAGTCATGTTAAGTAATGGCATAGTAGGAAAAATAGGAAGTATCACCAGTCCCTACAACTATTTTCAAGAATGGAAACGACTACAAGAAGAAGAAAAAGGTAAAGTTGATTTCCAGACGATGTTAATGGGGATATGTCCGCAAAATAATTTTCTCGACATTATCGAAAACTTCATAGTCTTTGATGACAGTAGCGGTAAAACTATTAAAATTATCGCTCGAAATCATCAATATTTAGGTGTTAACCGTGCCTTTACAGCTATTCAAGAACGGGAAATTAGAAAAGGAAAACTAGGAGTATTTTGGCATACTCAAGGTAGCGGAAAATCTTACTCAATGGCATTTCTCACCCGCAAAGTTCACCTGCAATTAACAGGAAACTTTACCTTTTTAATTATTACAGATCGTCAAGAATTAGATACCCAAATAGTTAAAACCTTTGCTGGAGTTGGTGCAATTGCCAATACTGAAACTCAAGCTACAGATGGTGATAATTTAGTGGAATTACTTAAACAAAACAATCGTTATGTTTTCACATTAATTCACAAATTTAATAAACCCGGTAAAATTTATTCTCAGCGTTCCGATATTATCGTTATTTCCGACGAAGCACACCGCACCCAATACGGTAAATTAGCGGAAAATATGCGTAATGGTTTACAAAATGCCTCTTTTATTGGTTTTACTGGTACACCTTTAATGCAGTCAGAAGAAGACCAACGCACCCGCGAAGTTTTTGGTGATTATATTTCTACCTACGACTTCCAAAGAGCAATAGAAGATGGTGCTACAGTCCCCTTATATTATGATAATCGAGGTGAAGAATTATATTATGAAGATAACGGTACTCAACATCCAGTTGCTAATGCAGAAGAATTAAATAAACGCCTAGCTTCAGCCATAGAACAATTTAACCTAGATAGCGATGAAGAAGAAGCTGTTTATCGTCGTTTAGGGGGAGAATATTTAATATTAACATCAGAAAAACGTTTAGACCGTATCGCCCAAGATTTAGTAGCTCACTATACCCAACGCTGGCACACTGGAAAAGCTATGTTAGTGTGTTTAGATAAAATTACGGCAGTTAGAATGCACGGTTTAATTGATAAGTATTGGCAACAAGCAATACAACAACAAAAACAGTTAGTTAAACAAAGTATGGATGAACAAGAAGAAATTGAATATCAACAATATTTACAATGGTTAGAAGAAACAGAATATTTAGTAGTTATTAGTGAAGCGCAAAACGAAATTAAAACTTTTCAAGATTGGGGTTTAGATATTATCCCCCATCGTCAAATTATGAAAAGTCGAAATTTAGAGGAGGAATTTAAAAAAGAAACCCATCCTTTCCGTTTAGCTATTGTTTGCGCCATGTGGTTAACTGGTTTTGACGTTCCCAGCTTATCTACCCTTTACATGGATAAACCCTTACAAGGACACAATCTCATGCAAACTATAGCCCGTGCAAATCGTGTTTATGAAGGCAAAAATAACGGGTTATTAATTGATTATAATGGGATTTTAAAGGCTTTACGGGCTGCTTTATCTAAATATGCTCGGACAGAGGTAGAAGTAAAAATAGAAGATGAAAATAGTAATAATGATAATATTGAGATTGTACCTTATAACGACCTGAATCAATTACAGGCAGATTATATAAATGCTCTTGATAATTGTATTCAACACATTAATAATTTAGGTAATAATTTCGGTTTTGATATTCAAGAGTTAATAGAATCAACGGGATTTGATAAAATCGCCGCTTTAGAACAAGCAGTAAATGTTATATGTACCAACGATGAATCCCGCGCCCGTTTCTATGTCTTAGCTAGGGAAGTTTTCAAGAAGAAAAAAGCCTTAATCACCGAACCCAAATTAACCGCCCCCTATCAACCTAGATATAATGCTATAGAAGCTATTTATCAACATTTACAGGAACAAAATAAAAAATCCGTTGATATTAATGCTGTGCTTTATTACTTACAAAAAAATGTAGTTAGCGAATTAATTAATGTTGATACTTCCCGTGTTCCTGGAGCAGATTCAGGAAAAGAGTATGATATTAGTAAGATTGATTTTGATGTTTTAAAAGCTGAATTTGCCAAATCTCCCACTAAAAACATTTCTGTACAAAGCCTGAAGGAAGCCATAGAAAAACAACTACAAAGAATGTTAAAACAAAATTCCTCACGAATGGATTATTACGCCCGTTATCAACAAATTATTCAAGACTACAACCGAGAAACGGACAGAGTAACCATTGAACAAACTTTTGAGGAATTGTTAAAACTGGTACAAGATTTATCAGTAGAAGATACCCGCGCTGTGCGTGAAGGGTTAAGCGAAGAATATCTAGCTGTTTTTGATTTACTTTGTGATTCTAAAAACGATTTAGATACTAAAACCAGAAATCGTATTAAAGATATTGCTAAATCATTAATTGAAGCAGTTAAATCACAATTACAACAATTAGAAAACTGGCGGGATAAAGAGTCTACAAAAGCAACAATTAAAAATTTTATTTATGATTATCTGTGGAGTGATGAAACAGGCTTACCTGATGATGCCTATGATTATAGTGATGTAGACAAACTAAGTAATGTGGTATTTCTCCACGTCTATCAGCAGTATGCAAGTGCTAATCATCATTCTTATGCGGCTTGATAAGTTCTTGATATGCACACATCTTTTAATGTAATTGGTTTTTGGAGACAAATATAATATCTTGGTGCTAGAATAACAAGTTTTGTTTTTTAGCTCGTTATTTAGTACAATTGATCTATACATATAGGTGTAGACAAAATATCCAATTTCCAGTTCTAAAATATGGCTCGCGGTGAAATTCTCAGAAAACTCTTCAAAAGCTTCTCTCGCAATGAGAGAGAAGAGTTTTTGGCTGCGGCTAACGAACTAATTGAAGAAGAAAGAAATAAAAATCACATCCTGCTGGCTAGAGACTTGGAAAAACTGCTGCACAATGGCAATGGCTACAGCAAACCCCTAGCATCTAACCTAGCTCCCTTGATACAGTTTCCTGAACCACCTAAAGATAAAGACACTGGACTAGCTTTACTGGATGTCAAGCGATTTGACCTAACATGGGATCACATCGTCCTCAGTGAAAAAATATTTGATATCCTGCAAGAAATCGTTCTGGAAAACCGTAAGCAAGACATCCTAGCAGCTTATAACCTCAAGCCCAAAAACAAACTACTCTTTTGTGGACCACCGGGTTGTGGCAAAACCCAAACGGCAAAAATTCTCTCTAGTGTTTTGAGTCTACCCCTTGTTTACGTGAACCTGACAGCCGTATTCTCTTCTTACTTAGGTGAAACAGCTACCAATCTTCAGAAAATTTTTACCTACATTGAACAAGGGGAATGGCTGGTTTTGTTTGATGAATTTGACGCGATCGCTCGTGATCGAGATAACCTAAATGAACATGGCGAAGTCAAACGTCTAGTCAATAGCTTGTTACAACTTATTGATAATGCAACTAATCAAAGTATATTTGTTGCAGCAACTAATCACGAAAAACTATTAGACAGTGCAGTTTGGCGAAGATTTGACGAGGTGATTTTCTTTGATAACCCAACCCTGGAATTACGCACGGCTCTTTTAAGCCGTTATCTGTCTGGTATCCGTTATACTAATATAAATCTATCTACTTTTGCAGAACGGCTAGAAAATGCCACTGGAGCAGATATAGAACGTATTTGTTCTGATGCCATTAAAGCGGTAATTCTACGGGGGGAGCGTACCTTGACGGCTGATGATTTAGAAGTTGCGATAGGACGCTTTTTAGAAAGGCAAAGTATAATAGCAAACTCACAATAATCATCTACGTCAAATCCTCATGGTAAGTCAGTTTGAACACCTTAAATTGCCGAGAATAATTAATATCGAATTACCTCGACGCTCCAAAAGACCCCCTCCTAGTATAAAACGTAATGTCAGCATACACGGTAAGAAGCTATTAGGACAAATTTATGGACTGACTGAAACTGTTAAGGAAAAAATCAGCCCTTTCCGTCTTGACCCAAAATTAATTTTTAAGATTAAAGTTGCTAAAGAAGGATCTTTTTCAGACGATAATCTGACTAAAACAGGGTTGGATATCCTAGCACGTGAACCCAATAAAGCGATTGTCGTTTTCTCTTCTGACATTGAGCTAAAAGAATTTAGGAAGCGTTTAGAGAATTACAGTCAAATTACAGAAGGTAACAAATATGAATATTTAGGGGCAATTGATGAGTTAGTCCCCCTCGAACGTGAAGATCGCATTGGTCGTCTGTTAGAACTAAAGCCTGTACAACCAGATGAACTTGCAGCTTTAGATTTAGAACTTTGGCACACAGGCGATCGCAAAGAAATGCGAAAATATTTAGATGATATAGCCGATGTTTTAGAAAGTCTGTCAGACGATACTTCTCCTATGAGAATGAGTGATAGCTACGTTGGTGATTATCTTTGTATAGCTCGAATTAAAGTCACTCACAAACTTTTAGATGAATTGTTGCTAGAGGAAATGGTCAAAGAAATTGATCGTCCTCCCCAACCTGCATTTGAGAGAACTGCCGATTATGATTTACCAATTTCTAGTTTTCCTGAAGTAATTTCTCCACCTGAAGAGAATTGCGGCATTCTTGTTATAGATTCAGGTGTACAAAGAGGTCATCCATTAATTGCTCCTGTACTGGGTGAAGCTGATGTATTTTCAGATCCAGGACAGAAATTAATAAAAGGTGGTGCTGATGATGTAAATGGACATGGAACAAGTGTTTCTGGCATTGCTATCTATGGAGATGTTGAAAACTGTATTAAAAAACGCTCATTTGATCCAAAAGTTTGGTTATTTTCTGCTCGTGTAACAGATGAAAACTGCCAATATTATGAGGATCTTCTCTTAGAAACTCAACTAGATCAAGCTATTCATGCTTTTGTTGATCAGTATTCTAACTGCAAAGTAATCAATATCTCATTAGGTAATGCTGACCAAATTTATAGAGATGGGATGAAGCAATTTCGATTAGCAGCAAAAATAGATGAAATTGCTTATCAATACAAGGATAAAAATATTATTTTTGTAATTTCAGCAGGAAATATCACACCTTATGAAGAAGCTATATCAGACGAACAACTGAAGTCAGACGAACAACTAAAGACTGACTACCCAAATTATTTACTCGATCAAAATGCTCGAATTATTGATCCAGCAACTTCTGCGATCGCACTAACTGTAGGTTCTTTATCTTATGGACGTGGTAGTATGACAGAACCTGGTGATGTGCGTCGTCAGGCGATCGCAAAATTACCAGGATACCCTTCTCCCTTTACCAGAACTGGTTTTGGAGTAGATGGAATGATTAAGCCTGATGTTGTAGATTTTGGTGGAGATACTGTCATAGACCTCAAATATCGTGAAGGTCTAGATTTACTTAAAACCAAATTGCGACTATCAGATAATGTCGCTGGTGTTTCTGTTGTGACTCTCTTCTCCAACCCCAAATCCAAAGAGTCCCAAAGTTCTTTATTTTGCATTTGTAGTGGTACAAGTTTTGCAGCACCTCGTGTAGCTAACATTGCTGCTCAACTCTTCACAAAATATCCAAATGCCAGTTCTAACCTCATTCGAGCTTTGATTGTTAACTCTGCGGTACTTCCTAAAGAAATTCCAGATGAATTTAGTAATGGTACAGAATCTCAAAAAATTAAAAAGCAGCTACAAATCTATGGCTATGGACAGACTGATTTAGAACGTGCAATGTATTCTGCTGAAAACTATGTTGTTCTATCAGAAGAAGATATTTTAAAAGTTGGCTATTTTAATCTTTATACAATTCCCCAACTACCACAGGAATTTTTTGATGTAAAAGGTACTCGCATACTATCAGTTACCTTGGCATTTGATCCTCCAACTCGTCCAACTCGTGGAGATTCATATTTAGGAGTAACAATGGAATTTGATCTTTTCAAGGGAATTGATCATAAAATTGTTAGAAATGCTTATGAAGTTGCTAGTAAAGAAGCTGCTAGTAAAAATAATTCGTCTGATGAGTTTGTAGAAAATACAAAGACAAAGCTAAAGAAAAAATATGGTGATGGTATTGAAGTAAAATTTTCTCCAGGTTCTAATATTCGTAAAAAGGGAACTTTACAAAAGGGACAAGTACAAATTTTTCCGCAGTCTACAAAATATAATGAAGGAAATATGACTCTGGTGGTGAGTTGTAATCGTAAATGGGCAAATCCAGATGAAACACAACGTTATGCTTTAGTCGTTAGTATTAGTCACTCCGATCCTCAAGTTAATTTATATAATCGTCTAAAACTAAAGGTTGATGAAATTGACCTCAGAGAAAGAAACCGAGCAAGGGTTTAAATACTACAAAACTGAAAAGCAATGTTGTAAAAATTACATACATTTTTTATTAGCATTTTACTAACTCAAGAGAGCGATCGCTATCAGCAACTAGGTATATGACAGTGCTTGTTCGGAACACTCACAGCCAAGTTATTAGCCACAGTTGACAAAAGAATACGATGGGCTATGTCTCACCAGAGGCGATCACTATAGCACATGATATTGCATGATTCTTCAAATCTATGATCCTATCCCTTAACTCCCCTGTGACTTTCCACCAGCAGGGGAATCTTTTTTTTGCAACCAGTCTCTAATCGCCTCCTCCAAAGCCGCTGTTTGGGTCATTTCCAGACGCGCACAAGCAATTTCAAACGCGATTTTTAATTCTTTAGGGATTCTCCCCCGAACTTCTCTAGTTTCTTCTGCCATCCTAAATTTGAAGCTAAAGGTTGCGGCTTTTATTCTTACACAGCCTCTGAGCAAATAAACATTTGCGCTATTGCGTCATTGAGCGATTGCGCTATAATGGAGGAAGTCAAAAAAACAATTAACCACCATGTCATTTTCCTCAACTCCGCAAAAGCAAGGGCATCATGAGCGTTATCACTATTCAATGTCGTTTGGTTGCTGAAGAAAATACCCTCCAGCAACTGTGGGAACTGATGGCTGAGAAAAATACACCTCTCATCAATGAATTATTGGCACAGGTAGGAAAACATCCAGAATTTGAAACTTGGCTAGAAAATGGCAAAATACCTGCTGAAGTTCTCAAAACACTTGGTAACTCCCTCAAAACTCAAGAGTGTTTTGCTGGTCAGCCTGGACGCTTTTACACTTCAGCGCTTGCCCTAGTGGATTATTTATATAAATCTTGGTTCGCGTTACAGAAAAGAAGAAAGTACCAGATAGAAGGGAAACAACGTTGGCTCAAAATTCTCAAAAGTGATCAAGAACTAGAAAAAGAAAATCAGTGTAGTTTGGATATAATCCGTACTAAAGCTACTGAACTTCTCAGCAAATTTAAGCCTCAGTCTGAACAGAATAATAACCAAAAAAAGGTTAAAAGGACTAAAAAATCAACAAAAAATAAAACATCTTCTCTTTTCCAAATTTTGTTAAACACTTACGAAGAAACACAAGATTCCCTTACTCGTTGCGCTCTTGCATATCTCTTAAAAAATAATTGCCAAATTAATGAATTTGATGAGAATCTAGAAGAATTTACTAGAAATAAACGCAGAAAGGAAATAGAAATTGAGCGATTAAAAGACCAACTTCAAAGTCGTGTCCCTAAAGGTAGAGATTTGACAGGAGAAGAGTGGTTAGAAACATTAAAAACTGCCACCTTCAATATACCCCAAAATGAAAATGAGGCAAAAGCTTGGCAAGCAGCAGTTTTAAGAAAGTCTGCTAATATTCCCTTTCCCGTAGCTTACGAATCTAATGAAGACATGACATGGTTAAAAAATGACAAAGGTCGTCTCTTTGTTAGGTTTAACGGTTTGGGAAATTTGACTTTTGAGATTAACTGCGACAAGCGTCATTTACACTACTTCCAAAGATTCCTAGAAGATCAAAAAATTAAACGCGATAGTAAAAATCAACATTCAAGTAGTTTGTTTACTCTACGTTCTACTAGGCTTGTTTGGTTGCCAGTTGAAAAAAAAGGAGAAGCTTGGAAAGTAAATCAGCTAAATCTTTACTGCTCTTTAGATACTCGGATGTGGACTACTGAAGGAACTCAAAAAGTAGCTCAGGAGAAAATTGCAAAAATTACTGACACTTTAACCAAAACAAAGCAGAAAGATAACCTCAACGAGCAACAGCAAGCTTTTATTACTCGTCAGCAATCCACACTAGATCGGATTAATAACCCTTTTCCCCGTCCCAGTAAACCTAATTATCAAGGTCAACCCTCAATTCTAGTTGGTGTTAGTTTTGGTTTAGAAAAGCCAGTAACGGTAGCGGTGGTAGATGTTGTTAAAAATGAAGTTTTAGCTTATCGCAATGTCAAACAACTACTGGGTGAAAACTACAATCTTCTTAATCGCCAACGGCAGCAACAGCAACGTCTATCTCACGAACGCCATAAAGCACAAAAACAAAATGCACCCAATCAGTTTGGTGAATCAGAGTTAGGTCAATATGTGGATAGATTACTGGCAAATGCAATTGTGGCGATCGCTAAACATTACCAAGCTAGTAGCATTGTTTTACCAAAACTCCGCGATATGCGTGAGCAAATCAGCAGTGAAATTCAATCCAGAGCAGAGAAAAAATGTCCTGGTTATAAAGAAGGTCAACAGAAATACGCCAAAGCATATCGGATCAGCGTTCATCGCTGGAGTTATGGAAGATTAATCGAGAGTATTAAATCACAAGCTGCACAGGTTGGAATCTCTATTGAAATTGGTACACAGCCAATCAGAGGCAGTCCACAAGAAAAAGCAAGAGATTTATCTGTATTTGCTTACCAAGAACGTCATGCATCTTTAGTTTAGTTTACGAATCCGAACCTTGAAAATATAATATGGGTACAACAGCGCCGCAGTTCATGCTCTTTTGAGCCGCTGTACTGTGAAAAATCTGGGTTAGTTTGGCAGTTGGAAGACTGTCATGCTTTCTGACCCTGGTAGCTGCCCGCTTCTGATGCTGCCATCTATAGAATTCTATAGATGGGATAGGTGCGCTCCCAGCAATAAGGAGTAAGGCTTTTAGCCATAGCCGTTATTTATAACGGTGTGGATTACCACAGTGGTGGCTACTGAATCACCCCCTTCGTCGGGGGAACCCTCTCAAATCTTTTTTTGGCAAACCATAAGCGGGGGCAAAAACCCCAGGGGGTCTGCCAAAACTTTGAATCCCTTGCCCAGTAATCATTTGACTCATTTGAGCAGTAATAAATGTTCTCAATTGAAAGCAGAAAAAGCAAATATTTAAACAGGTTTGCCAAAATCGTATCTGGAAACCTGTATTGGCAAGGGTCTAGACGGGTGCGGTTTCAACAACCATCCCGACTAGGGATGGGTTGAAAGCTTGAGATACACTCTTTATGTTTAAAATATAACAAAGTTTCAACAACCATCCCGACTAGGGATGGGTTGAAAGTTATTATTTTGCTAGACAAGAAAATCCTGCATCCTGTTTCAACAACCATCCCGACTAGGGGTGGGTTGAAAGGGAATGTCTACAAAATTCAAGAGGGTGTTTTTAAAGGTTTCAACAACCATCCCGACTAGGGGTGGGTTGAAAGACTTGTATATCGTTGGGCTAGGAAACTATTCAATGGTTTCAACAACCATCCCGACTAGGGGTGGGTTGAAAGTTTCGGCGTTGCTGATTTTAGGGATGAAAATGATTTTGCATAAATCCAAAACCCTTGTAGAGACGTTCCATGTAACGTCTCTACACTCAAAAATCATCCCGCATTTATGCAACGCCAAAGTTTCTAAGGGAGGCATTTCTCGTGAAGATATTGCTAAAGTTTCAACAACCATCCCGACTAGGGGTGCGTTGAAAGAGTTCCAATAGCCTTGATTCTTGAACAGATACCAAGTTTCAACAACCATCCCGACTAGGGGTGCGTTGAAAGGATCTTAATGGATTATTCAAACTTTTTAAAGACAACGACAAGTTTCAACAACCATCCCGACTAGGGGTGGGTTGAAAGTTATCCTGATAAATCATTATGTGTTTTCAAAATTTAGGAGGGTTGAAAGGCGCACTTCGTTCGGGAATATTCTAAAGTTTTTCCATATACATTAGGTGTACTGAGGTCAACTTCAAATGATAAAACTCGACGACATTTAATTTGTTATTCGACAACAAGATTTATTTTTTGACAGCGACATTAATTTGCGAAAACCTAGCATAACTAAATTGAATCTAAAAAATAAAATAAACGACACTAATTTGCGAAAAGCGACATGAATTTGCGAAGAACGACATTTAATTTGCGAAAGTACAAATATAATCAAATCGGGATGACTGGATTCGAACCAGCGGCCCCTTCGTCCCGAACGAAGTGCGCTACCAAGCTGCGCTACATCCCGACAAAAAAATGGCAATAATATATATAGGATATCACAAAAATTTCTGAACAACAAGATAAGATTGCTTGCTAGGATTAAATTTGTATAACTAAATTGTGGTAAATTGGCTTGTGACTGTAAAACCAGACTGGTTACGGGTAAGAGCGCCTCAATGGGAGCGCGTGGGGAACGTTAAAGAAATTTTGCGGGATTTAGCCCTAAATACGGTTTGTGAGGAAGCGTCTTGTCCAAATATTGGCGAGTGCTTTAATGCAGGTACGGCTACGTTTTTAATTATGGGTCCGGCTTGTACTAGGGCTTGTCCTTATTGTGATATTGATTTTGAGAAAAAACCTCAAGCTTTAGATCCGACTGAACCAACTCGACTGGCGGAAGCGGTGCGGCGGATGGGTCTTAATCATGTGGTAATCACTTCTGTGAATCGGGATGATTTGGCGGATGGGGGTGCGTCTCAGTTTGTGCGCTGTATTGCTGAGGTGCGGAAGGTTTCACCGAATACTACTATTGAGGTGTTAATTCCTGATTTATGCGGTAATTGGGAAGCTTTAAAAATTATTGTTGAAGCTGCACCGGAGGTATTAAATCATAATACGGAGACTGTTCCCCGGTTGTATCGGCGGGTACGTCCTCAAGGTAATTATGAACGGAGTTTGGAATTATTAAAATTGGTGCGAGAGTTTGCTCCTCATATCTATACTAAATCAGGGATTATGGTGGGTTTGGGTGAAACTGAGGAGGAGGTGCGTCAGGTGATGCAGGATTTGAGGGCTGTAAATTGTGATATTCTGACGATTGGGCAATATCTCCAACCTAGCCAAAAGCATTTACAAGTGGCTGATTTTATTACTCCTGAACAGTTTGCAGGTTGGGAAAGCTATGGGAAGGAGTTAGGATTTTTACAGCTGGTTTCTTCTCCTCTGACTAGAAGTTCCTATCACGCGGAACAGGTGCGGGAGTTAATGCAGCTTTATCCCCGCAAGGTTTAATTATTTTACCCCCTGATTAAAGGGGGTTTGAGTTTATTTTTCAATTTAATGTTACAAATCTTAAACTACTTGAAAGCTAAAATTTAGACTTGCCCAGTTACGGACATCTAACATCAGTGCTTCGGGGGTTGTACCATTGGGTTCGGTTTTGATTGCACTAGCATTATGTAAATCTTGTAATAGTGCTTGGGCAACTTCTAAGGGGTTGGCTAATGTAGCTATGGGTTTACGTCCTCCTGTATTTTTTACGGATATTAAAGCGGCTAAGGTTTCGGTGAAGGGTGCGGTGCTAAAGATAATTTGATGCTGACAAAGTAGAGATAAGCCAGGAATAGCCCATTCAGATACGGCTGTTTCGGGAATAGTTAAGGTTGTACCTGGGGGAATGACTAAGTTGTCTAGCTGGGGTTCGGTGTCGGTGGTATCGTTGGCTGGGGGGACTTGCCAAGGATAAAAGGCGATCGCATTGCTACTATTATTCAATCCTACTAACATAATGTACAAAGGGCGATCGCTTAAATTTTGCAGTCTGTACTGCATCCGGCTACCAATGGGTACTTGAGGAATGGCTGTTTGGTTATGTAGTCCAGCAGTTTTAGGGGTGGTGTGATGGGTGCGTAAGGTTTGCCGATGGATAACTACTTTAGGTGTGATTCCCCCGACAATTTCTAATGTTCCCTGTACTGCTAAACGTGAAGAACCTTGATTATCTGTTAGTTGCCATAATTTTGCTGCTAACAGGGTGGGTAATTTCGATAATAACCGTTTTACCGCTAATTTTACAGCTTCATCACTATCTCCGGTAGTATTGGGAATTAATTCTCCAAACCGAGAAAATAAAGCATAGCGAGTATTGGCTTTTTCCAGTTTGCCAAAAATATAATCGGCTGGTTGTTCTCCTGCAAGTACAGTAGAAACTTTGGCTGAAGAAGCAAAGGCACTGGTTGCGTCTACCCGTTCAATGCGTTCTAAACCAGGATCTAAACCAACTGTTAAATTAAGATTATGGGGTAATAACCGGATTGATTCTTGAACTAACTGCCCTACCTGAAGGGTTTTGCTGGTTTCTGAGTTAGCAAGTTGGGCTTTAGCATTGATTCCGGTGCGCGATCGCAATACTAACACATCTCCAGTGGTGGTGGTGAAGCGAGAATTAGTACCGTAGGACTCTAACACCTGGGCAGGTAAACCAGTCAATAATAGTTTAACGGTTTTGCCTTCTTCTTCAATGGCTTTAATTACACCCTCTGCACCAGAACGGTCAACAGGTAAAATATCAATCAAATGATTTTGCTTTACCCCATCCACTAATACTGGTTGTTGTGTACTGCCTAACTTATACATAGAACTACCCGCATAAGAAAGAACAGTATAAATTTTGCTTGGTGGTGTCACTTCCCAAAGATATTGAGTTAAAGCATAGGTAAATAAACCTGCATTAACACCAGATAATAATAACTCTCGTGCTACCTGTTGAGGTTCAGCAGTGGCTTTAAACAGGAATATAGGTTGGGGTTGGGAAATTTTATTTTTCAGTAGTTGCAAAAACTCCTGTTCCTGACTCACTAACTGGAGGTTGGGAGTTGATGGGAGAGAACGAACTTTTAAACCAGTGCTGCGGAATGTTTCAGGTAAACCATAGCTAGTATCTAGAACTGCTGTTACATTGTTGGTAGGAAGCGATCGCAACAACAACAAGAGCGTTTCTTCTAAAACATAATTGACAAAATCCTTATTTTGTGCATTCCTTTCGTCCACAGGTACTAAAGCATTCTGTGCCAACACCTGAGAACCATAGCCGCTAAAGTGGAACAGTGCCACATCCTCAGCCTGAGTTTGTTTACCTAAATGATCTAAAATAGCAGCCTCAATAAATTCTCTGCTGGCTTCCTCCTCCGTTAAAGTCAGAATATCCGACCCAGCAAAGCCAAAACGGTTAACCAGCAATTCTTTTTGCAATTCTACGTCAGTTAGACATCCAGCAAGGGCTGGACTTTGAGCGTATTTATTAATACCTATTAATAAAGCCAACTTGCGCGGTGCGGGTTGTGCTAAAGCTTGGTAATAGCGATTTCCCAAAGTCAACCACTCAGCTTCAGCTACCCCTAACACCGTCAAAATTGAACCAATTCGCTGTAAAAACGTCCGCCGTTTCATAGTTTATATAGTTAAGTCTTCAGCCTCCGACGCTTCTAGCTTAAAAGGCTGAAGTCCATATTTTCAGGTTCTCACGGTTAAAAACCGCAGAATTTTTGGTCAGTTGTTGTTTTAACTATACCAGAGCGATCGTTTTTCGTTAGGGGTAGCCGCATTTTGAGAAAATTTAGCAATCACCCCAAAATTTAAACCAAAGCAGGTTGTTGAATTTTCATCGCTCTTGCTAACTCCGCAGCAACTTCTGGACGAGAAAACTCTGGGGGTGGTAACTCACCACGACGCAGCATTTCTCTCACTTTTGTCCCGGACAGGTGTACACGTTCCTCTGGTTTGCTGGGGCTGGTTTTAGTAGTAGCCATTTGTTTAGTACGTGTGCAGTAGAAAGCGTGCTCAAACTTCATCGGCACAATGCCTAACTCTTCAGGCTTAAATTCATCGAAAATATATTGAGCGTCATAAGTGCCATAGTAATCACCAACACCAGCATGATCACGTCCCACAATAAAGTGAGTGCAACCATAGTTTTTCCGTACTAAAGCATGGAAAATTGCCTCCCTGGGTCCAGCATAACGCATAGCCGCCGGATTAATCGCTAAAATCACTCTATCTAAAGGATAATAATGCTCTAACAAAATCTCATAACACCGCATCCGCACATCCGCAGGGATATCATCTTCTTTAGTAGCCCCTACTAATGGGTGTAAGAATAAGCCATCCACAGTTTCTAAAGCGCACTTTTGAATATACTCATGTGCCCGGTGGATAGGGTTGCGAGTTTGGAAACCAACAATAGTTTTCCAACCTTTATTTCTAAACATTTGCCGAGATTCCGCCGGATCAATTTGATAACCGGGGAAATGGGGATGGGGTTGACGTTCTAACAACCAAACATCACCAGCTAAATTGACATCACCTTGATTATAAACAACTTTTACACCAGGGTGTTTTTCTTCATCTGTGCGATAAACATTAATAGCTTCCCGCACCTTGTCATAACGATATTTTTCTGTAAGTTCTAAAACTCCAATATATTCACCTTTGGAGTTATCCAACCGTACTAAACCGCCTATAGTTAAAGAAGCCGCGACTTCTTCAGTTACAGACAATGTTACAGGTATTGACCAGACAACACCATTAGCGAGGCGCATTTCTGTTACTACACGGTCATAGTCCGCTTGGTTCATAAAACCAGTTAAAGGACTAAAACCACCAATGGCAATCATTTCTAAATCAGAAACAGCCCTTTCATCCAAGGTTACACACGGTAAAAATTCAGCCTTAGAAAGAAATACTTCTTTTTGTTCAGGTGTAGCAACCCGGTTAACTAACACTCCACCGTGGGGAGAAATAGCATCTTGCTGGTAAGTCACTGTCATACCTTCTATGATTGTTGCGAACTATGTACTTAGATTACCAAACTATAACTACATAAAGTACAACTACTCACCACTTTTTTATGAAATGCCGGTCGGAAATTAGGAAATAAGTAAATTATACATAAACTATGTATAATCAATTACTATTTTTATTTAGAGAATACACAAGTATTATTAAAAGATATGAAAACTAGATGAATTTTACAAGCAAAATTATTTAAACTATAAGAAAAGATTATTGAGGTAGGAAAATGTTGAGTTGTTATGATGTGGCTAAATATTTTTTAGCTCAAACTAATGAAGAAGCTGGAGATTTAATTTCAAATCTCAAGTTGCAAAAATTACTCTATTATGCACAAGGTTTTCATTTAGCAATGTATGATGAACCTTTATTTCCTGAAACTATCGAAGCTTGGATGTATGGACCTGTTATTCCTGAAGTTTTCCATGTATATCAAAAGTATGGTAATGGTGCAATTCCGATTCCTGATGATATTGATTTTGCTAAATATGATCAACAAACAACTGATTTGCTTAATGATATTTACAATATTTATGGTCAATTTTCAGCTTGGAAATTACTAAATTTAGTGCAAAAAGAAGAACCTTGGATTAAAGCACGTCGCACAGAAAATTCAGCCAATTTGATTATTGGTCATCAGTCTTTAAAAAAATATTTTCAAACTCAACTTGTAACGGCCGATGAGTAGCAAGAAAAAGTTTAAAAGTATACCTAAAAACCCATCAGATGACAAACCGGAAATATCGCCAGAGCAACAACCGCCTGTATTTTCTCTATGTTATTTAGATGGTGAATATTGTATAACGAAATGCGAAAAAGATGATCAAGCTGCATTTGCTCTCAAAATTCATAGATTAAGCAAATTAACTTGGAGTCAAATCAAATCCCAGCATAGACATAAACTAGGTTATGAAAAGATTGCTAGAGATGCAATTAAAGCACCTATTCCTAAATTTATTACAGAAGATGTAACTTTTATTGCTTTTCGGTTTTCTGGGATGAAACCAATGGTAGGATATAGAGATAGTGCTATATTTTATGTAATCTGGCTAGATAGAAATTTTACTCTTTATGATCATAGTTAATTGTATGAATACTGTAGTTAAACCTATTGCTAAAATCCGTTTAGAACCTGGTAGTTTAGTTACTATTGAAGATGTGAATTGGCAAGACTTTGAGGATATTTTACAAGAATTAGGAGAAAAAAGATCCTCTAGAATAGCTTACAGCAAAGGAAATTTAGAAATTATGGTGCCTTTACCTGAACATGAAAAACCCAAAGATATAATTTCTGATATTGTCAAAATCTTGTTAAAGAAAATGGGTAAAAAGTATGAGCCTTTTGGTTCAACCACTTTTAAACAAGAAAATATTGCAGGTGTTGAACCAGATGCTTGTTTTTATATTCAAAATTATCAAGTAATGATTAATAGAAGAAAATTAGCATCAAATGATCCGCCTCCAGATTTAGCAATTGAAATAGATGTTACTTCCCAAACTAAATTAGAGGCTTATCAGGCTTTAAAAGTTCCTGAATTATGGATTTATAGTAATAAAATGCTGAATATTTATTTACTACAAAATGACAATTATGTTAAATCTGATTACAGTCCCATTTTTCCGCATATTCCCCTCAGTCAAATTATTAGCGATACAATAGAAAAATCTTGGACGGTGGGAACTTTGCAAGCTTTAGAAGATTTTGAAAATGAGATTAATGATTTGATGGAAAATATTTGATTAGTCGCTAAGGTGGGCATTGTTTTTGATTATCTGATAATTTATTGATATTTAAATGCCATACCCACCCTACCAAATGGCTGAATTAAGCTAAGGTGGGCATTGTTTTTGATTATCTGATAATTTATTGATATTTAAATGCCATGCCCACCCTACCAAATGGCTGAATTAAGCTAATAGCTAAAGTCATCTAAAAGATGAATAAAATTAATTTTTAAATCGTTTTAACGGTTTTCAGCTTTCAGTCGGTACTCCTTCGGAGAAGCAAGCTACGCGTAGCGTTGCCGCAGGCTAATTTATTTCACGGTTAGGTTAATTATCAATAAAAAAGCCCCCTCTTATAATTAAAAAAGGGGGTTAAATAATACAAAAATAGGGAGAAAAATCAATTGAATTGTTCGATAATTCCGCCGCCTAGAACTTTGTCGTTTTCGTACCACACTGCTGCTTGACCGGGGGTAATACTAACTTGTGGTTCATCGAATACTAGACGGACACGAGAGTTTTCTAGAGGAATAACTGTTACTCCTACGGGTGTAGAACGATAACGAATTTGCACTTCGGCGTGAATGGGTGCGGTAGGTTCAGCAATGGATACCCAATTTACTTGATGTACTGTACATTCTGATTGGGTGGCTTTGGTTCTATCCCCGACAATCACTCTATTATTAACAGCATCTAGCTCAATCACATACAATGGTTCTGGGGCTGAAACACCCAAGCCTTTCCGTTGACCGATGGTATAATGATGTACACCGTCGTGCTGACCTAGAACTTTTCCGCTAGTATCTACTATATCACCTTTTTGGGGCGCTAAATACTTGTCCAAAAAAGCCCGCATTGAACCGTTGCTTTCTACCAAGCATAAATCTTGGCTTTCTGGTTTTTCGGCGGTTTGTAGTCCGTATTCTGCGGCGATGCGTCGGGTTTCGGCTTTGGTAAATTCACCCAAGGGGAAGAGAGAAGAGGCTAATAAGTGCTGTGATAAATCATACAAGAAATATGATTGATCTTTGTTGCGGTCAACTGCTCTTAGTAGTTGGTAACGTCCAGTGTTTTCGTCAAATTGGATTTGGGCATAATGACCTGTGGCGATGCGATCGCATCCCAACTCATTCCGGGCATATTCTACCATTGGCCCAAACTTCACTGTTTTGTTACACTGAGAACAAGGTAAAGGTGTGATCCCGATTTTATAACCAGATACCAAATAATCAACAATATTGGTTTGAAAGACATCCCGAATATCCACAACTTGATGGGGAATGCCTAACTGTTCACAAATAGCCGCCGCGTCTATCATCCCCTCAGAACAACATTGCCCTTTACCTTTCATTAGCCAAAGGGTTAAACCGATTACTTCATAACCTTGATGATGGAGGATAGCGGCGGCTGCTGAACTGTCAACGCCACCGGAAAGACCAACGACGACTTTTTTCATTGTTCCTAAATGCTTTTAGGCTAATAATTGTTTAAAATCAACTCTTAAAATTATCTACAGTGGGAGTGGCGATCGCTCCTGACATCCGTAAAATAATGTAGTTATGAGATTTTTCGATTGTAGCACATATCTGTCAATGTCTGATTGGTTAAGTGCTGGCGTGAAAGGCGAATTATTTGGTCGGTAATCTGCTTGACTTATCTACAAATCCGTCAAGTTTCTATCAAAAGATTGAATTTTTGAGATCATTTGGAGCTAAATAAGCGGTCGGGTAGAATTAATTACACAAATTATTTTTCTGCACCGCCTTGTAGAAATTTAATTTTGCACAACTATAATTTAGTCAGTTTACAAAATTCCTCATCTTTTGATATAATATCAAATTACTATTGAATAGTAACAAACACGGACAGCAGGCACTAATTCAGTACAGAAAAACCCCGCTAAGTGAAAAACAACATTTTTATAAATGGATAGGCAAACAACAATTTCCCAAGTAGTAGTTACTTCCAGCCAAATGCGTGAAATTGAGGGACGCATATTTGCGGCGGGAATGCCTGTGGCAGCATTGATGGAAAAGGTAGCCAGATTAGTTACTCGGCGAATTTTGGCGATTATTCCCCCTAAATCTCGTGTCGGTGTATTAGTTGGCCCTGGTCATAATGGGGGCGATGCTTTGGTGGTGGCGAGGGAGTTATGTTTGCATGGGTTTGAAGTATGGATTTATGCACCTATTTCTAAGTTTAAGGAATTAACAGGATTACATTTTAAATATGCTCAAAGTTTGGGTATTCCTTGTTATTCTACTATGGATGAATTACCCAGTTATGATTTTTTAATTGATGGATTATTTGGATTTGGTTTAGAAAGAGAAATTAAAGAACCTATTGCTTCAGTAATTAATCAATTTAATCAAGGACATCAACCAATTTTGAGTATTGATTTACCTTCGGGTTTACATACTGATACTGGGGAAGTTTTGGGAACAGCGATTCGGGCTACTCAAACCTTTTGTTTGGGTTTATGGAAGTTGGGATTATTGCAGGATCAGGCATTATCTTATATTGGGAAAGCCGATTTAGTTGATTTTGATATTCCTTTAGCAGATATCCGGGCGGTTTTGGGGGAAAAACTGCAAATTAAACGGATTGTTCCCGCAACTGCATTGGCAACTATACCTTTACCCCGTCCACCTGTAACGCATAAATATAAAGAAGGACATTTACTTTTAATTTGTGGTTCGCGCCGTTATTCTGGGGGAGCGATTTTAACTGGTTTGGGGGCGAGGGCTAGTGGTGTGGGGATGTTATCTATTGCGGTGCCTGAATCAATTAAACCGCTTTTAGTGTCCCATTTACCGGAGGCGTTGATTATTGGTTGTCCCGAAACGGAAACAGGTGCGATCGCTAGTTTAGCATTACCAGAGAATGTAAGTCTGAATTCATTTCATGCGATCGCTTGTGGTCCGGGTTTAACTCAAGATAATACCAAAATTGTGGCTGAGGTAATCAAGTCAGAACGGCGATTAATCCTCGATGCTGATGGTTTAAATATTTTAGCCCAATTAGGCACTATCCCCAGTTTACAGCAACGCCAAGCCGCCACCGTTCTCACACCCCATACCGGCGAGTTTCAACGTCTTTTCCCCAATGTCCCCAACCCCAACCACGACAGAATCAAAGCTGTACAAACCGCAGCCAGGCAAAGTGAAGCCGTAGTATTATTAAAAGGTGCAAGGACAGCCATCTCCAATCCTCAAGGAATAGTTTGGATTAATCCTGAAAGTACACCAGCTTTAGCCCGTGGAGGTAGCGGAGATGTTCTAACAGGGTTACTGAGTGGACTACTAGCCCAAACAGCCCATAAAGATATTCCGGTAGAAGATATTGTCGCTACTGCTGCATGGTGGCACGCTCAAGCGGGAATTTTAGCCGCCCAAGAAAGGACAGAATTAGGTGTAGATGCCTATACTTTAACACAGTATTTAATGCCTGCATTGCAAAAGTACGGATTTTGAGATTTGAGAGGATTTTGTACTATTATTCGGCGTTGCTGATGTTAGGGATGAAAATGATTTTGCATAAATCCAAAACCCTTGTTTGAACGTCAAGGAACGTCTCTACACTCAAAAATCATCCCGCAATTATGCAATACCTATTATTTATATTTCCCCAACTAACCAATAAGTTGTCATTTCTCCTCTACCTTTCACAGCAACTTCTCCTCGTTTCTCGAATTTATATTTATCCTTTAAACGGTTGTAAGTTGCCTCAGTGACTTGAATTTTACCAGGTAAACCGGATGATTCCATGCGAGAAGCAATATTGACAGCATCTCCCCAAAGATCGTAAATAAATTTTTTAGTGCCGATGACACCTGCTATCACTTCTCCGGTATTAATACCAATACGAATTTGCAATTCTTTGTATTTATTCTGAAAGTTAGTAATTACTTCTTGCATATCTAGTGCCATTTCAGCTGCTGCTGTGGCATGATTTGAATTAGCAATAGGTAATCCCCCTACTACCATGTAAGCATCACCAATGGTTTTAATTTTCTCTAAATTGTGTTGTTCAGTTAAATCGTCAAAAGCGGAGAAAATTTCATTGAGTAAATTGACTAAATCTGTAGGTTGAATGCGAGTAGATAAAGGAGTAAAACCGACAATATCAGCAAATAAAATTGTTACTTCATCAAAGTGTTCAGCAATGGCGCTGGTGTCTTGTTTTAAGCGTTCGGCAATTGGTAAGGGTAGAACATTTAGTAATAATTTTTCCGAGCGTTTTTGGCTTTCTCGCAAAGCTGCATCGGTAATTTGGCGTTCTAATTCTGCTGCTGCTCTAGCGGCAAAAATTTTTAAAACTAACTCTCTAGTTTCATCTTCTTGCATGGGATTTGTATCGAGTACGGCAATATGGCCAATGGTTTCTCCTGTAGAACTAATCAAAGGTATTCCCGCATAACTACGAGCTTGCAAATCCCCTAAATCTTGATTTGTAGGAAAGAAAGTAGTAATATTATCTTGATAGCAACAATACTCCCCATGAGAAATTACTTCATCACAGAGAGTTCCCTTTAAGTCATATTCAATATTTTGAGCAAAGTTTCCATACAACCAAAAGGCTAAACTGCGAACTCTCGCTTTCTGGGAATTAGTACATTCTGTAATAAAAGCATATCGAACTCCTAAAATTTCTGCCAGCCGATGCACACAAGCTTTAAAAAATTCATCACCAATTTTTGTGGCTGTACCTTCAACAATTAATTTTAAAGCTTCTTCACGGCGTTTGCGGTCGCTAATATCCCGAACTACACACAGGACGGAATCTGGTGTAATTGGTGAAATATTTGCCCATAAATAAATTGTTCCCCGGTCTGTGATCAAACTATATTCCACATCAACAGTTTGATTAGTTAGCAAAGCTTTTTGAATTGTATTCTGCATGAGTTCGGCTGTTTCTTGCGGTAATACTTCTTGCAGTTTCTTACCAATTTCACCTTCTGGATCTTTGAATAGTAAGCCCATATTTTTGTTAGCCAGTTTCAAACAGCGTCCTTCACCATCAAAGACTACTACTGATTCAGTCATGCCTTGAAATAAAGCGCGAAGTTCTGCCTCGGAAGCTGCTAAAGCAGCTTGAGTTCTTTGTAGATTTGTGACTGTTTGCTGTAATTCTTGATTACGAATTAATAGTTCTTTCTGAAGTCTTCTAATTTTTAGGTGTGTTTCAACTCTGACTAAAACTTCCTCTAATTGAAATGGTTTGGTAATGTAGTCTACACCGCCGACTTGAAAGGCTTTGAGTTTATCATCAATATTATTACCAGCACTTAAGAAAATAATTGGTACAGAATTGGTTTGAGGGTCTTGTTTTAATTCCTGACAAACTTCATAGCCTCCCATTACTGGCATATTAATATCTAATAAAATTAAGTCTGGAAGACAGTTTCTTGTAGCAGTTAAAGCGGCTTGTCCATTGATAGCTTTACGAACTGTATATTTTTGCCCTGAAAGAAAGTCTGATAAAAAGCGGATATTTTCTAGTTTGTCATCTACGATCAAAATATCTGCGATAAATTCTTGATTATCAAGGTCTATACTCATGAAATTCTTGTGATCACAACTTCAATTCTATTTTCTATTTTAGGGCATATTTTATTTTAATATAAAGACGAGTTAATAAATTTTATTATAGATGTTGGTGGTAGGGGTTGAGAAAATAAATATCCTTGGACAAATTCAACATCTAGTAACTGTAATTGAGCTAATTGCTCTTTTGTTTCTACTCCTTCGGCTACTAGTTTTAGTCCCATTGTTTTGGCAATTTGGGCGATCGCTGTGACTAAGACTAAACTGTCTGAGTGACTGTGTAAATGCTGGGTAAATGAGCGATCTATTTTGAGATAATCTACGGGAAATAAATGTAAATAGCTCAAGGATGAATAGCCAGTACCAAAATCATCTATGCTGAATTGAATACCTAATTTTTGTAAACTCCGAATGATATTAGTAGCAGATGTAGTATTATGCATAATTGTGGTTTCAGTAATTTCTAGTTTTAAATTTTGCGGAGAGAGTTGAGTTATGGCTAAAATTTCTGTAATTTGTTGGCTGATATTAGTCTGAGCAAATTGATAAGCTGAGACATTGACGCTAACATAAAATGATGAATCTACAATTTGTTCTTTTTGCCAGGTTCGCAGTTGATGACAAGCTTCTTGTAGTACCCAGTTACCTAGTTTTAAAATCAATCCTGTTTCCTCTGCTAGAGGAATAAATTGAGCCGGAGAAATCCAGCCCTGCACAGGATGATACCAACGGATTAATGCTTCAACACCGACAGCTGTACCAGTAGCTACTTGAATAATTGGTTGATAATAAAGTATTAGTTCTTGTTGTTGAATAGCTTGGCGTAAATCGGTTTCAATTTGTAAAACTTGGCGAGTGGCTTGATACATTTCTGGTAGAAAAATTTGATATTGATTTTTACCTAATGATTTTGCTTTATACATGGCAAGATCAGCATCTCGTAAAATTTCTTCTGGTTCGGTATAGAGAGAAAAGTTAGAGACAATACCGATACTAAAGGAGATAAAAAAATCTCGCTCTCTCAAAGAGAAAGGCTTACTAAAATTTTGGAGGATGTGATCAGCAACTTGGGTAATAGCAGCAGTTTGAGAAAGGTGATCGAGTAATATCACAAATTCATCACCTCCTAATCGGGCTAAAAAAGTGTCTTGATCTAAGATAGACTGGAGACGATGAGCAATGGCGATTAATACTTCATCTCCTGCTTGATGTCCAAAAAAATCGTTGACAATTTTGAAGCGATCGCAATCTAAATAAAATAAAGCAAATTGGCTATTAGCTGGTTTTTGTTCTAAGGCTGTCTGAAGCTTTTGAATCAATAAGTCTCGGTTAGGTAATTTAGTTAGAGGGTCAGAAAATGCCATTTTTAACAGTTTCATATTAGCAATTTCTAATTGTTGTGTTCGTTCTTGTACACGTTGTTCTAACTCTGCATTCAATTGATAAATTGTTTGTTGAGCCGCGAGAATTGCTAACTGATGTTTGACCCGTGCCAGTACCTCTTCGGTATGAAAAGGTTTGGTAATATAATCTGCACCACCGACTTGAAAAGCTTGTACTTTATTGGCAATATCCTCGGCTGCACTTAAAAAAATAACGGGAATGTGGGCTGTTTTGGGATTGGTTTTGAGTTGCTGACAAACTTCATATCCTGTCATGCCTGGCATTCTCACATCTAACAAAATTAAAGTTGGCAGACTGCCTGCAACTGCGGTGAGTGCCATTGTGCCATTAGTTGCTTTCCGGCTGGAATAACCGTGATCAGCCAGGAGGTTGGAAAGTAAACGGACATTTTCTAGCACATCATCAACAATTAAGATATCTACTTGAGATAAATTTAATTCACTGTAACTTTCCATAAAAGCATCAAATTAATTATGTTGCTGGTTGTGCGATCGCCATAACTTTGTCGAATTGATAGCTTTCTATTAATTCAGTTAATGCAGTTTTTAGTGCAGACTGTTCCGAGGGAATTTGCTTAATGAGTTCTAAACTTTTATAATCGTTTCCTTGGGCGGCTGCATTATACAATTGACTAATCCACTCAGCAGACATAACGGTTAAAGCTGTGGTATCTAGGGTGAATTGATTTTGTGTTGGCTCGGTAATAATGGTGTCGTCGTTCATTTCTTCATAAGAATACTCCACTCCTAAATATTTTGCTAACTTTTCTAGAATTTCTTCTCGCCGGAATGGTTTACGGACAAAATCATCACAACCGGCTTCTAGGCATTCTTGTCTTTGTTCTGTAAATGCACTAGCGGTAATAGCAATGATAAAAGGAATCGGTGGTAAATTGGAGTCAATTTGGCTGTTGAATTGAGATTGTTTGATTTGCTGAGTTGCTTCGTAGCCATTAAGAACGGGCATTTGCATATCCATAAAAATTACGTGAGGATGCCACTCTTGCCAGATATCAATTGCCTGTTTTCCATTTTCGGCTTGTTGGACGGTAAAACCTAAATCGGTTAAAAGTTGCCATAAAAGTAATCGGTTAATGGGCTTATCTTCTGCAATTAATAGACGATATTCGGGCTGTCCTGGTGCGAGTTTGGATACACTCTTCATGTTATGAGATGATTCTGAACTGATTACGGCTTCAGTTAAACCTACTGGAATTTGGAAAGTAAAACTAGCACCTTGATCAACTTCGCTTTTAACAGTAATTTCCCCTCCCATCATTTGCACAAATTTCTGACTAATTCGCAACCCTAAACCTGTTCCTTCTTGAGATTTTCGCCCTACTTGGGTTTGTTGAAATGCTTGGAATAAATATTTAAGTTCCTCAGCTGCAATTCCTGGACCTGTATCGCTAACTGTAAAACGTAACTGAGCAAATTCGGAATTTAATTCAGGATTTTCCTCCGCACTTATTTCTAAACTAACGCTACCTTCTTGAGTAAATTTAATGCCATTACCGAGCAAATTAATTAATACCTGACGAATTTTATTTTCATCAGCTTTGATAAATTGCGGGAGAGTGGGCAGATATTTAATATTCAGTTGTAAGCCTTTGGATTGGGCTTTTAATTGTAACATGGATTCCAAATTTTGGAACAGACTATACAAATCAAATTCTGTTTCGTGTAAGCTAACTCGTTCGGCTTCGATTTTGGAAACTTCTAAAACGTCATTAATCAGAGCTAATAAATGTTCACCACTTTGATTGATAATTTCCACATAGTTTTGATGCTTGCTGGTTAGAGAGCGATCGCGCTGCATCAATTGAGTAAATCCTAAAATGGCATTGAGTGGGGTGCGGAGTTCATGGCTCATATTGGCTAAAAACTCGCTTTTAGCTCGGTTTGCTGCGTCTGCGGCTTCTTTAGCTTTTTGCAGTTCTGCTGCTTGATGTTGGGTTTGGGCAAATAGTTCTGCTTGTTGAACGGCTACCCCTAACTGATTACTTACTTGGGTGACAATTTGAATTTCTGCTTCTTGCCATTGTCTGGGTTTGTTGTTGTCATAAACTGCTAATAATCCCCACAGTTGTGAACTTTGAAAGATGGGGGTGATAATGTAAGCTCGTGCTTGTAAATACTCTAATAAGTTAATATAACAAGGATGAAAACCTGCTTGATAAATGTCATTAACGCAGCAATAACTACTTTTATGACGATAAATGCCGCCTTGATTTTCTTGTAGATAGGTATCACAAATCAATTCATTACTCATATTAATTTGAGTAACTATACAATCAGGTTGGTTAACGGTAATTTTCGTCAGTTCTGAATTTTCAGAATCTACACAAAGCATTTTATTCCAAGGTTCGGCAACGGACTCGGCAACTATTGCCCCACTCCAATCAGGATTAAAGCGATAGATTAGGACGCGATCGCCTAAAATTGCCTGTCGTAATTCCTCAGTAGTAGTGTTAAATATTAAGTCTAAGTCCAAACTTTGCCGCATTCGTAAAACAATCCGGTTGATTGTAGCTTCTCGGTTAGCCATTAATCTAATCGCTGTAGCTGCGGCAATTCTTTCGCTAATTTCGGTTTCTAAATTAGCATTAGCTTTCACTAATTCCTTAGTTCTTTCTTCTACCCGAAATTCTAACTCTTGATATGTGCGGCGTTTTTCTTCTTCTGCCCATTTGCGTTGCAATTCGGCTGTTGCTCGTCCGGCGAACACACTCATAAGTGCTATGGAATGATCAATTGCTAACAAAGGTTTAACATCAAGAATACATATATTTCCAATTACTTCCCCATTAGCATCTAATAAGGGTATTCCCATGTAGCTGTTTGCGTTTATACTTTTTAACCATAAATTATCAGGGAAGGATTGCTGTAAATTTCCAGAATAATAATGCAGTTTCCGACTTTCTTGCACTTGCTGACAAGGTGTTCTATCTATATTATATTCAATATTTTCTGCTAGTTGATTCACTGACCAAAAAGCCAGACTCCGCATAGTTGCAGGTGAACCGCCAACTTTTTCTGTCACCATGACATAAGGAACATCCAAAGACATGGCTAAATTTTGAACTAAAGCTGGAAAAAAATCTTCTCCAATAAAGGAGGAAGTACCCAAAATGATCGCCCGCAAAGTTTCTTCTGTTTTTTTCCGTTCTGCGATTTGCTGTTCTAATTCTTGATTTAAACGTGCTAATTGTTCTGGTGATTTTAATGATAGAAACTTAGGTAATAAATCTACTAATTGTAAAGCAGTAAAACAAGAAACAAAGGCAGTAATAGCCCGTTCAATTCCTGACACCCAATAATACGGATACCACAAAGTCCAGATATCTAATAAATGACCAAATCCGCACAGGACTATAAAAGCACCAAATAAAGCAAATACACTAGAAAAGGGGATATCCTTACGCTTATAAATGAAATATATCAGCATTGTGGGAATCGAGAAGTAAGCGATCGCTATGAGTGCATCACTAACTACATGAAGTGCCACAAGGGGAGTTTGCCAAAGGTAACAATGGCCGTGGGGAATATAGGAATTTGAAGATATAGTATCTAAAAAATCTAACATTATTTTCTTTTCCTTAAATAAATGTGTGTTTAACTAAGATGAAAATTTGTATAAATAGTGAGAGTATTGCATTTACGGCAGAAAGCTATTAACACTTCGACTGCGCTCAGTGCGGTGCAGGGCTGAAACTCTTGTAGTAGGAGGTTTAATCATGAAATTTTTTCCTTCATTTACCTGAAACTTACTGATATCAATTAATTAGCGCAGCTACTGGACAAGATTAAAAGCGGTTTTGACTTTTATTACTATATAATACTTGGCTTTTAAGTTGCCTTAGAAAGCAATAGTTATTAACGTTTCATTAGTTCTCAATAATTGCATTGAAATTTTGCCAATTCCATCCATGATAGAACTTTAAGTAGGAAACTTAAGACTTTTGACCAGAATCTTACTAAAGATTGATGAAAAAGTTGATAAAATTTGTAAGAAGCAATTTTAAAACAATAACTTATTGCCTGTGGTTTGTCCTGATGACTTCTGTGAACAAGCACCCTCTCAGAAACGTAAACGGGGTATTATTCTTAGCTCTCAAGGCTGGCAAAGATTACAAGCTGCGGAATACTTATCAGCAGCCAGAGAAAATGCAGGTAATTCATATACCCTAGAACAGTTGAGCGATCGCACTGGACTGAGCACTAAAACTATCACAAAAGTACGTCATCGCCAAAAACCAGTAGATCAGCCTACATTAGCAGCCTACTTTCAAAGTTTTGGACTGTCTCTAAAAAAAGATGATTATATTACTCACGAGCCAGATCCCGAAACATCTATGGCTATGTTCCGAGGTTTGCTGCAAAGCCCCCTCAAGGGACCATTAGCTTTAAGTTCCCCTTTTTATATCTATCGCCCTCCAGCAGAAAAACTGCTACTTAGGGAAATTATCCAACCCGGAACATTAATCCGTATCCGTGCCCCCAGGCAGTTCGGTAAAACTTCTTTGATTGGTCATGGTTTAAGTCAAGCTGAAGAAAATGGTTTTCGTAGCGTAGTTGTAAGTTTACAACTGGCGGATAGCACTATATTCACAAGTTTAAATCAGTTTTTGCAATGGTTATGTGTAATTGTCGCTCGCTCGCTCAACTTACCTAATCGTCTAGATGATTTTTGGAATCCGTTGTTTGGTAGTAGTTATAGTTGCACGGAATATTTTGAAAGTTATTTACTGACTGTTATTGACAGCCCATTACTATTGGTATTAGATGAAGTTAATATTATTTTCAATTATCCCAACATTGCCACTGACTTTTTTGGAATGCTGCGAGCTTGGTATGAGCGATCGCGTCACAATACTATTGGCAGCGAACTATGGCAAAAACTCCGTTTAGTTATCGTCTATTCTACTGAAATATGTTTACCATTAAACGTACATCAATCCCCGTTTAATGTTGGGTTATTAATTACATTATCCCCATTTACCATAGAACAAGTACAAGAACTAACCATCCGCTACGGATTGACACCAGCCGAAACTTATGCAAAAGAATTAGTTAAGCTACTCGCCGGAAATCCTTACCTCACCCAGTTAGCATTATTTCACCTCAGCCAAGCAAAAGTTACCCTCAATCAATTATTAGAAACTGTAACAACTCCTGTTAGTATTTTTGATAGTCATTTAAGACAACAACTCTGGTATTTAGAGCAACATCCAGAATTAAAAGCAGCAATGAAACAAGTTGTTTTAACTGCCAACGGAGTTGAACTTCATCCCATCCACGCCTTTAAATTACAAGGAGTAGGATTAATCCAATTTCAAAATCAATTTGCTCTTCCCAGTTGTGAGTTATATCAAAGTTATTTTAGTCAAATTTTAACCAGATGAAATTATAATTATGCAAAAAATTAACTCAAGATGATTTTGTTTAACTACAGCAAAAGACAGGAGAAAAAGTTTTTTCTGTCTGAGTTTTCAGCTTTAGTTTGTACCTTATTTATCTGAAATCTACTGTATGTAAATTTTAATTATTACAGCACATTTCAAGTAAATAGAGCCATAACCCCTGTAGAGATGTTCCACGGAACGTCTCTACAATCAAAAATCATCCACAAATTCAGCAACACCTAAAAGCGTTTCACCCCTGTTAAGAGTTCCCTGCTGTAACACCTGATTGAACTTACTTTATTTACTTCATGCCTGCATCATCTCAACCCAAAGCTTTCTATCAAGTTGGTGGTAGTTTACCTTTAAACGCTCCCACCTATGTTTACCGACAGGCAGATGAAACACTATATCAAAATTTACTAAATGGTGAGTTTTGTTATGTCTTTAATGCTCGACAAATGGGTAAATCTAGCCTACGTGTACAGACTACACATCGTTTACAGGCTGAGGGGATTCGTTGCGGAGTAATTGATATTACTACAATTGGTACACAAGAAATTACCCCAGAACAATGGTATGGATCAATTGTTGGACTTTTAGCGAAAACCTTTGGTATTAAAATTAATATATTTAAGTGGTGGCAAGAATACAATCATCTTTCTTTTGTTAACCGTCTGCATGAATTTATTGATACTGTTTTACTAGCTCAAGTTCCCGAACCAATAGTTATTTTTATTGATGAAATTGATAGTGTTCTCAGTCTAAAATTTTCTACAGATGACTTTTTTGCTTTAATTCGTGCTTGCTATAATCGTCGAGCCGAACACCCTGAATATTACCGTTTAACTTTTGCTTTATTTGGTGTAGCCACTCCTACCGATTTAATTTCTGACCTCACTCGTACACCTTTTAATATTGGGCAAGCTATAGAACTAAAAGGTTTTCAACTCTCAGAAGCTACCCCCTTAATTTCTGGATTTTCAGAGATTATTAATCATGCTGAATCTGCTTTACAACGCATTCTTTACTGGACAGGAGGGCAACCATTTTTAACTCAAAAATTATGCTATTTAGTTACTCAGAATAATCAGCATATTGATGATAAAATATCATTAAATTCTATTCAAAATTTTATTGATCATATTGTTTATACAGAGATTATTGATAATTGGGAAACCCATGACCAACCAGAACATTTAAAAACAATTCGTGACCGCTTACTGCACAACGAACAACGCGCCAGTAGATTATTAGGATTATATCAAAAAATTCTGCTATCTTCATATTCTAATCAAGAATCTGAGCAAAAGTTCACTAAAATTCCTGCCACTGATAGTCCAGAACAAACTGATTTAATTTTAACTGGATTAGTAGAAAAGAAATTGGGGATAATACAAATTAAAAATCCTATTTATCGAGAAATTTTTAATTTTGATTGGGTGACTAAACAATTAGCAAATTTACGTCCTTATTCTCAAGCGATCAATACCTGGATTATTTCTGGTTGTGAAGATGAATCTTGGTTATTAAGAGGAAAAGCTTTACAAGATATGTTAACTTGGTCACAGGATAAAAGTTTAAGTGACCTAGATTATCAATTTCTCGCTGCTAGTCAAGAATTAGACCGCAGAGAAGCACAAAGAATTTTAGAAGCAGAACGATTAAAAGAGGTAGAAGCACGATTAGAATTAGAGCGAAAGCACTCTCTAGCACAACACCGCAATTTACGCAGACAGCGAATTTTGTTAGGATTTATGAGTGTGAAGATGATAATAGCCATCGCACTAGGATTTCTGACATATCAGCAATACCAGCAAACCGCGATTAGTGAACTGCGAGCGATTGTATTATCTTCCGAAGCTTTATTTGCTTCCAACAAACAATTTGATGCACTACTACAAGCAATTAAAGCTAAACAACGGTTAAAAAATATCCAAAATATTGATCAACAATTACAATCACAAGTCAATAAAGCATTAGAAAGAGTAGTATTAAGCATTCAAGAATATAATCGTCTCAATGGACATCAAGCTGCTGTTTTAGGTGTAGATTTTAGTCCTAATGGCCAACAAATTGCTACATCTAGTGTAGATGGGACAATCAAATTCTGGAAACCAGATGGTAGTTTAATTAAAACCTTAAAAGGACATCAAGCTTTAGTGCGAGTAGTTAAATTCAGTCCTGATGGTCAAATTATTGCTTCTGGTGGAGATGATAAAACGATTAAATTGTGGAAACGAGACGGAACGCTATTAAAAACCTTACCAACTTCTACATCAGGAATTTGGAGTTTAGACTTTAGTCCTGATAGTTCAAGTTTGATTATTGGTGGTGCAGATAGTGCCGTTGAATTGTGGGGAAAAGATGGTAAATTATTAAAAACTTTTCAAACTCAAAAAACCGGGATTCGGGCTGTAGCATTTAGTCCAGATCATCAAACTATTGCCACAGGTGGAATTGACAACACCGTAAAAATTTGGCAAATAGATGGTAAATTAAAAATGATTTTACGTGGACATACTACGGCGGTTTATGCAGTAGCTTTTAGTCCTGATAATCAGATTTTAGTTTCTGGTAGTGTAGATGGAGTAATTAAAATTTGGCAGCGCAATGGTAAATTATTAAAAACCATAGAAGGGCATAGTGCCAATATCAAAGAATTACGTTTTAGTCCCGATGGCCAGATGTTTGCATCAGGAAGTTGGGATAAAACCGTAAAATTATGGAAACGCGATGGTACTTTATTTAAAACACTGCGGGGACATAATGCAGCAGTTTGGGGTATTGCCTTTAGTCCTGACGGTAGTGCAATCGCCTCAGCTGGTGCAGAAAACGTTACCATTCTCTGGAAAACTCAAAATATCTTCCAAAAAACCATCTATGGTTTAAATGGTCTCACCCGCAGTTTATCCTTTAATACAAATGGCAAAATCATTGCTACAAGTGGTACAGAAAAGACTCTCCAACTGAGGGATCTTAATGGCAATCTTCTAAGAGTTATTAAAGCTCATGATGGCTCAACAACAAATATTGAATTCAGTCCTGATGGTAAAATTCTAGCCTCTGTTAGTGAAGATAAAACCATCAAATTATGGAACTTAGACGGTACTTTACTTAAAGTTTTTACAGGATATTCAACCACCTTATTATCTGTTGCTTGGCATCCCCAAGGTAAAATGATTGCTACCAGCAGTGCAGATGGCAAAATTTGGTTACGGAAATTAGATGATAGTAGCTTAAAAGTATTAACAGGCAATGAAACTTCAATCCCTATTTGGGATATAACATTTAGCTCTGATGGGAAAATTTTAGCCGCAGCCAGCAATGATAGAACGGTGCGTTTATGGAATCAGGAAGGCAAACTTTTACAAGTGATTAAAGGACATGAAGCTGTAGTTTGGAAAGTTGCTTTTAGTCCCGATAGCCAAATTATTGCCTCTGGAGGTGGTGATGCAAATATCAAATTATGGCGTACAGATGGCACATTAATTAAAACTTTGACAGGTCATACAGCCGCTATTTGGGGTATCGCTTTTAGCCCCGATGGTTCTTTAATTGCCACCGCAAGTATAGACGAAACCGTAAAAATTTGGACAAAAGACGGAGATTTATTAACTACTTTGAAAGGTCATGATTCTGGTGTAAGAGCAGTTGCATTTCATCCCCACTTACCAATTATAGCTTCTACTGGAGATGATCAAACTATTATTTTATGGAATTTACAGCCAATTCTTAACCTCAATGCCCTTGCTTATGCCTGTAGTTGGATTGCAAATTATTTGCAAACTAATGTAGAAGTTCACAAAGATAATTCTATAATTTGCAATAAATAGCTAAACCTCAAGCGATCTTTGCCATTACTTGCTGCCTTGGAATTTTCATTACAAACTCACTTCCTTTTCCTACAGTAGAATAACATTCAATTTTGCCCTGGTGTTTTTCAGTAACAATCTGATAGCTAATTGAAAGACCTAATCCAGTTCCTTTACCAACAGGTTTAGTAGTAAAAAAAGGATTAAAGAGATGAGAAAGAATAGATTCTGGAATCCCAATTCCATTGTCAGCAATGCTAATTTTGATCCAGTTACTATCTATAATAGAAGTACGGATAGTAATGGTGGGGGTGGTATTTCCTGATTCTTCTAAGGCATCAATTGCGTTACTCAAAATATTCATAAATACCTGGTTAAGTTGGCTGGGATAGCATTCAATATTTGGTAACTGTCCATAATCTTTGATGACTTGAATACCTGGAAAATTACTTCTGGCTTTCAGACGGTGTTGTAAGATTACCAGAGTGCTATTAATGCCTGTGTGAATATCAACAGATTTGAATTCCGATTCATCTAAACGGGAGAAGCTACGGAGGGAAAGAACCAGTTGACGAATGCGATCGCTACCCATTTCCATTGAACCTAGCATCTTTAACAAATCTGCTTGCAAAAATTCCATATCCAGTTCTTGTGCCCGCGCTCGAATTTCGTCTACTGGGTGGGGGTAGTGCTTTTGGTAAAGTTGGACAAATTCTAGTAAATCTTGAGTATATTGCCTGACATGGCTGAGGTTGCCGTGAATAAAATTGACCGGATTGTTGATTTCGTGGGCAATTCCCGCTACCAACTGACCCAGTGCAGACATTTTTTCCGCTTGTACTAGATGCAGTTGAGCTTGTTTCAGGCTTTCTAAGGCTTGGTTGAGTTCATCTGTGCGCTGTTCCATGATCCGAGTAGCATTTCGTAGTTGGAGATGTACCCGGATGCGTGCCAATACTTCCTCATGCTGAATCGGTTTGGTGATGTAATCCACCGCACCCAGATTTAAGCCTTTGACTTTATCCACCAAGTCAGAAAGAGCAGTCATGAAAATCACTGGAATATCGCAAGTTGTGGAATTGGCTTTCAGTCGTTCACAGGTTTCAAAGCCATCCATTCCTGGCATCATCACATCTAATAAAATCAAATTAGGTTGGGACATTTGTAGACGTTGCAGGGCAATTTCCCCATTTTTGGCGATCGCTACCCGGTAGCCCTGTTCACTGAGCAAATCAAACAATACTTGCAGATTGGTGGGGGTGTCATCTACAACTAAAATTGTATTTTCGTGAGTTAAGCAATTAGCAGACATAGTTACACACCTGAAAGAAATAAATAGTGAGTGGAATCATAGACTAGATGATTAAGCCACAGGTTCAAGCAAACGCAAGATGGCTTCATCATCAAACTGTTGACTGAGTTCCAGTACCCGGTTAGCAAAAGCTGCATATTCTGGTGCTAATTGTTTAATGCGCTGGGCTTCCCGTTGCACATCGGTCATGAATCCACCTTGGACAGCCGTGTAAAGGGCTGTCAGTTCTGCGGGTGGAGGCAGCACTAAGCCAATTTTATGATCAGTATTAGCTACTACTGCGATAGGTTCTGGCACAGCTTCGTAAATCCATTGCAACTGTAAGAATCGTTGTATTTCAGCTAATAATGCATTGAATTCTACCGGTTTTGGGAAAAAGCTATTGCACCCAGCATTTAGACTGGCTTGCATATCCACTTGAGACAGAGTGGCAGGGGAAGCAATGATCGGGGTGGTGGTAAAGTCGGGCAATTGACGTAGGCGGCGAGTCATTTCTAAGCCATCCATTACGGCCATGTGTACATCGGTAATGATCAAGTCAGGGCGCATTTGCAGCGCAGCATCTAAACCTGCTTGGCCATTGTTAGCTTCTGCCAACTTAAACTCTAAAGGTTCTAGCATATTGATCACAACTAGGCGGTTTTCTTGGTGATCGTCAATTACTAAGATTTTACGCCGTTCACCTTGATAACCGATAATTTTTTGGTTAGCGATCGCCTGGCCTAATGTCCAATCTGAAGCTAGGGGTAAGTCCACTTCAAACCAGAAGCAACTTCCTTGACCAAGAACACTTTCAACTTGAATAGTGCTACCCATCTTCTCAATAATTTGTTGGCTAATGGCCAGTCCTAAACCAGTGCCTTCGGTGTTGCGTTCTCGTTTCCCTGCTTGCTCAAAGGGCAGAAAAATTGTAGATAGTTTTTCAGAGGCAATCCCGACACCAGTATCTTTAATCTGGAATCGAAGCCGGCGAACAAGATGAGATTCCATCGGCACCTCAACAGGTTCAACTCGGAAGGTAACTTTGCCAAAGTCAGTAAATTTGACGGCATTACTGAGCAAATTTAGGAGAACTTGTCGCAGCCGTTTATCATCAGCATAGACGGCAGTAGGCAGGTTTGCAGCAGGTTGGTAATGAAACTCTACACCTTTTTGCTCGGACTTAATGCGACAAATATCCACCGTAGAAGCCAAGAAGTTTGCTAAATGGAAATCTTGGGGATAAAGTTCCATCTTCTGCACTTCCAACTTTGACAAATCTAAAATGTCATTGATTAGCGTTAATAAGTGGTAAGCGCACTGGTAAATTACACCTAGTCCCTTGAGTTGTTTAGTGGTGGTGGTGGGATCACGCTGAAGAATTTGGGTATAACCAAGAATGCCATTGAGGGGAGTCCGCAGTTCGTGGTTCATGTTGGCGAGAAATTCGCTTTTGGTGCGGTTGGCAGCTTCAGCGATTTCCTTTGCTTGTTGCAATTCCGCCGTGCGTTCTACTACCCTCTGTTCTAGTTCTGCCTTGCTTTTTTCTAAAGCCGTGAAAGATTCACGCAGTCGTCCTGCCATTTGATTAAAGGAATGGGCAAGACTGTTGAGTTCCTGAATATTGCCCCCTGTGACTATTTGGTCTAAGTTACCAACTGCCACTGCTTGACTGGCTTGATTCACGCGCAGAATAGGAATTGCTAACCAACGTGAGGTAAAGATACCAACTACCGTTGCTAATACCAATGCACCCATACACAGCCAAATTGTAGTTTGGGTATTAGCATGAATTTGTGCCATGAAGCTGCTTTCTGGAATACTGGTGATAACAAACCATTCTAAGCCATATTGGTCACGCCAAGGGGAAATGTGTACATGATATCCCTCTCCTTGAACATACACTTTTAAGTTTTGATGATTGGTGAGGGTGCTAAGGTTGGGAATACTTTGGTGAAGTTGCTTCGCCAGTTCTTGCATCACTGGATTGGGGCTGTCCGTCGCTTTTAGGCGTTTAATTTCCTTATTAATAACCACAAAAGGCTGTTCCTCAGCAGAATTAGCCACTAACATCCCATCTCGTTCTAGGATAAATATTTGCCCAGAGTTGCTAATCTTTAAGCTGCGTAAAAATTCACTCAGTTTCAATAAATGAATATCTACCCCGACCACACCCAGTAATTTGTTGTTGACATCATACACTGGGCGACCTGCTGAGGCGGCAATATAAGGTGGATAGGCAGAATCGTAGTAAGTATAGATCCTAGTCCAAATTGGTTTTCCGGCTTTGAGAGGTTCGGTGTAGAAAACTTCGTTTAAAGTATCCCAGGTAGCCTTAGCGGAGATTTGAGTGCGGTTGCCATCCTCATCTGTCAAGTAATTTGTCGAATTTTTCTCCAAACTTGGTGTTTTTGCGACTATATCATCAATAGTGACAGTTTTACCATCGTAACGGGCTGCTCCAGCCGTCTCTCCTGTAGGTAGGCTCAGTCCAATGTAGGTTACATCATAAACTTGCATTTGCTGCCAGAAGTATTTACCAGCAGTTATGCGATCGCGCTCATTCAACAACCCCATACGCAGAACATTGGCATTAATTTGGTTGACTTGATGGGGAATTGCTAAGTAGGTATCCAAATGGCTATTTACCTGGTCGCTAGTGCGTTCCGTCAACTGCTTTGCCAGTTCCTGAACCGCTTTCTCACCGTTTTTGAATGACAAATATCCAACTAGTGCCACTGCCGTAAAAATCTGTAATATAAAGGGTACAATTAATACCCATTGTAAAGGAAATGACCCAGTTTTCAGATTGGAGAAAATTTTTTTCATCACTGATATGTATTATGTATTACAGGGAAAATTATCTTAACTCTATAGTTATAGATGATTTTTGTACATATCTATTTTATGTATTAAACTATCGTGATCTTTGTTTTTATCCATGCTTTTTTCACAAAATTTAAGGATAAATACAATACCTAACAGATACTAGCACGACCCAAAAAATTTTGTAATTTAGACAATATTTTTCATCAGATATGCTTCCCAGCTTGACTGCTCAAATCACAACGCTTGCTATAATTTATACCAAATTTTTATGAAGACGCTCTAAAAGCTCCTCTTAATAAAGTATTAAGTATAAAATTATAAGAAGTAGCTCTATTGACACTCCTTAGTTTCTTTTGGCAGTTCCTGAGAGAAAACTGATAGAAAATCTACATTACTCAACTAATAAATGGGTGATGAGGGATTTGAACCCGCAACCAATAGATTAAGAGTCTACTGCTCTACCGTTGAGCTAATCACCCGCATATAAGGATTATAATAGCAGAAGTTATTGGCTTGCGCCAATAGGTAAAGCTAAAAAATCCATTAAATTGGGAATTTAATTGTAAAGGTGATTTGATGGTTATCACTTTCGACGTGAATTGTTCCGCCCAAACGCTTTACTAAGGTTTTAACTAAGGACATTTCTAAACCAGTGTTGCTAGATTTCCAAGTGGTGTTTTTGGTTAAGCGGTAAAATGGCTGGAAGATTCTGCTTAGTTCTTTGCTAGAAATATCTACACCAGTGTTACTAATTTTCAATTCTACATTATTAGTAGTTGCTTCTACATCTACCATAATCTTCTCACCTGGGGGTGTACATTGACAAGCTTGAGTAAGTAACTCGGTAATTATTCTTTCTAAATCAGTAATATCCGTTTCTAAAGGTGGTAAATCTGGCTGTATTTTCAGGGTTAATTTTTGCTGTTGACAGTTAGCTACATCCTGAAATGACTGCACAATGGGAGATAACCAGGTTAACAAGTCAATTTTAATTAATGTGGGGGGTTCTGGTTCGATTTTTAAATAAGCTAAAGTGAGCAAATCATTGAGTAGTTTGCTTTCTCTCCCACATTCATTATGTAAAATCTGTAGTAGTTGCGGCACTAAATCTAAATCTAATACTCCTTGAGGAGTAAATAAACTTTCTAAGGTTTGTGCGGCTAAACTAATACTGGTGACGGGGGTGCGTAACTCTTGAGACAATCTTTTTAAAAATTCATTTTTGCGACGTTCCCGCTTTTTAATTTCCTTGTCTTGGGATTTGGTTTTCTCGTATAGTTGAGATTGACGAATAGCGATCGCACATTCACTAGCGATCTGTTGTACTAGGGCAATTTCCATTTCTGCAAAAGCTTCTTCACTGTATCGAATCAGCCAAACATTACCGAGTATTCCCTGTACATCAAATATTGGCACAGCTAACTGACTCATGAGTTTTAGTTGCGGATACCACCCTGGAACAATTTCTACTGATTGATAAGTTTGTTTTGCTAGTAATGGTTGATAAATTTCCCCTAAGTCAGTAATTTCTTTAGTTACTCCTAAAGTACGAGGAGGATTTAAACTATATTCAGAACTAATTTTTACACAATTTTGATGATTGTTATAAAGTTCAATATAACATCGTTCTAATTGTAACAATTGTGCCAATTCTTCTACTATTAGTTGCTGTAATGTTTGCACATCTAAATTATCCCGCACTTGTTCAGTAATTTTTCTGTTTAAAGTGTGGAAGTCTTGGATTTGCTGTAATTGGGTTTGATGTTGTTGTTGCTGCTGTGTTAGTTGGTTTTGTAATTGTTGAATTTGTTGTTGTAAATCACTTTGATAAACTGCAATTCCTAATTGTGTGGCTATTTGTTTAACTGTATCAATTTCAAGTTGTAGCCAATGGTGTGATGCTTGACAATGTTGTGCAATTAATAAACCCCAAACATCTGTCTGTGCTGCTGTTTGGATTAAAATGGGAACAACTAAATTTGCTTTCACTTGCCAATCTGCTAAGAAATCTTTTTGACAAGAATGTAAACCTGCATTATCAATATTTTCTACTACATGAACACAGCCCCGTTTATAGCGTTCTCGCTGTTCACAATCAAAACATGATTCATTAATGATTTTACCAGATAATTCTTCATTACTAACAAGAGTTGATGCCGCAACAATTACTCCTCCTGTGGGTTGATGACAACGATAAATCAATAGGCGATCGCATTCTAAAAATTGCCGCAATTCTTTTACTGTCTGCTGAATAATCATCTCTAAATCCACAGATTGACGTACTCTACAAGCCGTTGCTTCTAACAAATGTTCTCTTTCTCCTTGTTTTCCTCCGAGTTTTTCCCCTTGTTTTAAATGTGTAATATTTTTACTTGTGCCAATTAATCTATAAATGCGGGAATTAGCGTCACGAAGGGGTGTTAAAGTGGTATTCCACCAAGTTTTTACCCCCTGAAATTGTAAACATTGTTCATAGGAAATTGTTTTCCCAAACCGCACACAATCAGCATACCTTTGACGTACTCTAGCTGCATCCACAGCCGAAAGTACATCCTCTGGTTTTTTTCCGCGTAATTCTTCGGAACGAATACCAATCCAGCGTTCATGAGTGGGATTTAATGCTAAATAGCGGAAATCCCCATCTTCCAGAACATCAACAACAAAGATAGATGTCTGCATACAATCATACATACTCAGTAGGAATTGTTCACTACTGCCTTTTTCATGGGTTTGGGCGCTAAAAAGATGGTAAGGAGATATTGTCGTTTTCAGCTGGGGAATGGAGTTAACTGGATTTCTATTCATCATTTCAGAATCCCTATTTTCTATTCTGACTCTTCTAGGTGCTATCCTGCTTTTGCTGTTGGTAGAAGTTATTTCTTGGCACCTAAATTTCAGTATTGTTGTTATTGCCCAAATTATAGTATTTTTCTATACTCTAAAATTGAAAATATGAGAAAAATTTTTTGGTTAAATCGAGCAAATACCACTATTTACAAATGAAAATGCTGCTGCACTTTCCGAAGTGATGATTTAAGTTTCGGGCATTATTAATAATTTTTTAAGATTTTTACATACACTGACTAGCAATTTAACATGATTTTCAGAAATTTTACAATTCTTCATATAAAAACATGAAGAAAAACCATATTTGCCAATCACAACAGATGTTTAGCAGTAATAGTCAGTTACTTTAACAGTTTGTAGGCACTAACTCCGGTGAGAATTGCTACCAAGAACCAAGTGATAGCTAAACCAACAACTTCACCTAAAAATAAATCTGTGAGATGGTACAAATATCCACCGATAACTGCACCTGTAGGCACAGCTATTGCCCAGCTAATGGCACTAATAAAGATCCATTGCCAAGCAGAAGGAACTGATGGAGAGATTGCTAATCCCCATTGTGCCAGTCCGATTGCTAAACCACCAATACCTCCCGAAATACTCCCATAGAGGAGTCGGAGAGAGATGACATCGGTAGTTGGGACTATCCAACCTATAGCGCCGATCCCCACTGCGGAAATTAACGCCCAAGCTAAGAGCGTAGACAACACCCATTGACAAGAGGATACATACTGTTTGAGTATACAACTTTGGGGGGAAGCGATCGCCAATCCACCAATTATTGCTTCTAGTATACTAACGTCTGGTTTTTCCCCAACTTCTACAAACAACAAACTTAACAAAAAACCGCTTAAAGTCGCCCAAACCCAAAGTAATACAAACTGATAGAAATGAGGTTTAACAGGTGGAGACTCCATCACAGCTTTTCCAACTTTAGAGGTTTAACAGCCTTAATTGTAAAGATATCGGCAAAAGTTCTGCGTCGTTGCCGTGGTGAATCTGGAGTAATATAACCCCACAGGCTTTCCCAATAGAAGAATGATATCCCAGAAAAAGAGCGATCGCGCACCGCTTGCACCTGTTCCTGTATCTGGGAAATCTTCACCGGATATCGTAAAGTTCCCGCAGAAATTCCTACCCCCACCGGAATCTTACCCCTAGCCAATTGTACTTCTGGCTTTTCCAATTCAGCCATAAAAGATTTTTGATCATGACGATAAACTTGTAAAATTAATTCATCCACCAAATTTTGATTAACCCAACTTTGCCAATCTTGCAAATAATATCTATAAGCATAATATTGAGAATTAGGAGATAAAGATATTTTCACATAAGGCTTAATAGCCTTTACCGCTTGATAGATTTCCTTCATCAAATTAGTAATTTTATCTGCCCTCCAACGCATCCATTTTTCATCAAATGGATCTTGTGGCGGATGTTGTCCCTGGTGTTCTTGCTGATATAATTGAATAGTCAAAGCATCATAACCAAACTGTACAGGCATTCCAAAATGATCATCTAATTGAATCCCATCCACATCATAATTTTTCACCACTTCCACAATTAATCCCTTAATAAAATCTTGCACTTGTGGATGCAAAGGATTTAACCAAGCCTGACGATTATATATACCATTATCCACCTCTTCCTCTAAATTTCCCCCCACCAAATTTATCCCAGATTGTCCCATCGTCAACCATTCAGGATGTGACTTAGCCAAAGTAGAATGAGGAGGAGTCATTAACCCATATTCAAACCAAGGAATAACACTTAAACCCTTATTTTTAGAAAGCCTTACCAACTTAGCCAAAACATCACTTCCCCCGTGCATTAACTTCAGCAAAGGTAAAGTATCATAACCCGTCACAGGTTTAGCCACATCACTGTTATAAAAAGTAAAACCTCGATTCCAAACCACCGGATAAATTGTATTAAAATTCAGTGCAGCCAGTTGATTCAAAGCCCGATTAATTCCCCAAGGCATAAACAACACACCACTAGCCACATTAGTTAACCAAACACCACGAATTTCTGTCGTTATATCCTGACTATTACTAGGTTGAGAGGCAATAGGAGTTACAGAAATTGGTAAAAAAGTTACAGTAGCTACAAACCCCAAACACACCAAAAACAAAAAAGCACGGAGTGACACCCAATTCATTTGGAAAATAAGCTTAATTTTCTCACATCTATCTAACTACAAAATCCCATTAAAATCATCTAACTTCTGTAAAAAAATAGCTATTTCCTCCAAAAACCCTTTTTTTTATATATCTAAACTATCATATCATTCTTTTGGGACAAACATTTTGTTTACTCTATTAAAAACTACCATATCAATAGCAGAAAATGTTATTTTAATATACTTGATAGGGACAGTTTAAAAATCGTCCCTACTTTTCAACCACCCTAATTAAAACCTTTCCACATTAGCAAACTGTTGAGAAGAAACCTTTGCAGCTTCCCCACAAGTGCGCGGAGTAGGGAAAATTTTACCAGGATTAGCCAAACCTTGAGGATTAAAAACCTCCCTTACCCATAACATCGTCTCTAAATCTGCTGCACTAAACATATCCGGCATATAGCATTTCTTATCTGCACCAATGCCATGTTCACCGGAAATACTCCCCCCAACTCGTACACATAACTTTAAAATTTCCCCTCCCAACTCCTCCACCTTTTCTAATGCTCCAGGTACAGAATTATCAAACAAAATTAGCGGGTGTAAATTGCCATCACCAGCATGAAATACATTGGCAATCGGATAACCAAATTTTTGGCTTAAAGCCTCAATTTCTCTTAACACATAAGGTAATTGAGTTCTAGGAATTACCCCATCTTGCACATAATAATCAGGACTAATATGCCCAGCCGCAGCAAAAGCCGCTTTTCTCCCCTTCCACAATTTTAATCTAGTTTCTGGGTCACTAGCAGCAGTTACATTTCTTGCCCCGTTCTTTTTACAAATTGCCTCAACCCGCTTTTTATTAACTTCTACTTCTACATCTAAACCATCTAATTCTACTAATAAAATTGCCGTCGCATCACGAGGATAACAATTAGTAGCCACTACATCTTCTACAGCGTTAATACTAATATTATCCATCATTTCCATCCCACCAGGAATTATCCCCGCACTGATAATATCAGAAACCGTTTCCCCCGCAGCCTCCACGCTGGTAAAATCGGCTAACAAAACACAAATTGATTCAGCCGTTTTCAGGATTTTTAAAGTAATTTCTGTAGCAATACCTAAAGTTCCTTCAGAACCAACAAAAACCCCCGGTAAATCCAACCCTGGCATTTCGGGAATTTGTCCACCCACATCCACAATAGCGCCATCAGGCAAAACTAATTTTAAACCTAAAACATGATTAGTAGTTACACCATATTTTAAGCAATGAACACCCCCAGAATTTTCCGCAATATTCCCCCCAATAGAACAGATAATTTGACTAGAAGGGTCTGGTGCATAATAGAAACCAGCACCACTCACTGCTTGAGTTACCCAACTATTAATTACTCCTGGTTGCACTACTGCGATTTGATTTTCTAAATCAATTTTCAAAATTTGTCGCATTAAAGAAGTGACAATTAAAACTGAATTTTCAATCGGTAAAGCACCCCCAGATAAACCGGTGCCTGAACCTCTAGCGATAAAGGGAACAGAAAATTGATTGCAGATTTTTACCACTTCTGCAACCTGTTCGGTTGTTCTGGGTAAAACCGCAACTGCTGGACGTTGACGATAGCTAGTTAAACCATCACATTCATAAGTAATGAGTTCTTCTTTACGTTGAATAACACCTTTTTCTCCTAATACAGCAACAAATTTTTTGATTATAGGTTGCCAGTTGATTTGTTTTTTATCTTGGGTAAGCATAGATTTTTGACTATTGTAGGTAGATGTTTAGAGGTTGGGGAAAGGGGGAATTATCCATTGAGATAATTATAATGCCCTTGGGGTAATTTAGTCCTGAAATTTAGCCCGGAAATCAATTTCGGGCTAAAAGCTAAAGTCATCTAAAAGATGACTGCAATACAATATATTTCTAACCCGTTTTAACGGGTTTCAGCTTTAAGCCGGAAATTTATTTCACGGCTTTTGATAAAGTTGTAATATTCGGGGTTGGCTGGTTTGCGTTGAAATCTTTTTGGAATGAACCACGTTCGCGAAGCGTCCCGCAGGGAAGACGCGAAGAATACGAAGAAAGAAAAGACTTGCTGGCTATGTGAATGATGCATACTCAAAAAATTACATGAGATTTTTTAATGTTAAATTAACCATAATTTTAATGTAAATGCTTGTTCTAAATCAAAAATCTGTGCTAACTTATTACAAAATATACAGGTGTTGCCGAAAATTTGGATAATATGCTAAGAATTGATAACTATAAGGATATAACTTCTGAAAATCCTATCAAAGAAGTTTGGAAATTACTAAAATACTTTCAAGATGATAATTTTACTATTAAAAAACACCTCTATTTTCAATCAGTTTCTAAAGAAGAATATAAAAAAGATGGCTCTACCGCTCCCTTTATGTTAGTTTTTTAGGTTTTTACAGGTATAACCCTTACTATGCTTGGGTTTGAGCCAAAAAATTATTGGAATTGTTTTTATTAAGGTATTAGAACCTGTAATCTAGACGGTACAAGGTTTTTAGAGCTTTTGCTGCTGGAAATACCATAAGGGGAACGATAGAACCAAAAAGATAAAAACAAGAGCAATATAGATAAACAAGCTCAACAAATAAGTTACTGTATACGCCAAGCTGACGAATATTTTCAAGCAGCATCACAGGTTGGTTTAGCAACTCGTCCTGTTTTACTATACTATGGTGCAGTTAGTCTTTCTAGAGCTTTGATATTATTGAAAAAAGATGGAGCTTATTCTTTAGATGCACTGCGTAAAAAGGACAAACATAATCATCATGGTTTAGAAAGAGATAAATCTTTTAAAAGCATTAATGATGTTAAAAACTTAACTGTAGAAGAATTTTTTAGCCTTTTAAAATGTACAATTCATGTCAAAGATCACAAAGATGACAAGAAAATTCCTTGGGGTAACTTTCCTCTTTTTTATCAAAGTTTAGTACCTTCTCCAATATCAGTTTCTACTGAGATAATGTTTCGTAAAAGACAAGGAATAATAAAAAGTATCTATCCAATTAGTTGTTTATCAATTATACCAATTGAAGAATTAATTAGTAATAAATTTAATCTATTATCTCTTATAACAAGACTACCAGACCTTTATCATGATTTATACACATTAGGAATTAAGCCAGATTTATATGAAGGAAGTATAGGTTTAAGTCTAGATTCTACAGTTTTATATCAAGGAGAAGGAGATAAAATTATTGAACCATCAAAAGCTCAATTGTTCTTTTGTATAGATAATATCTCACGTGATGAACAAGGACTTTTATTAAGTTTTTATCAAAGAAAAAATTGTGGTATATCTATAACTGAAGCCTATGATTTTAATTTAGGTTTTAAGATACAAAGACATAATAACCTTGAGAAAAATCAATTACAGTCAAATCAATTGCCTGATTTTGAATTTGGATATTTACCTCCTATGATTGATGATATAAACGGAAAAGCTTTTTATATATATCCTCTTCTTACACCTAAAGATTTAACTATAGAATTACAAGAATCAACAACAAAAAAAATACAAGAATCAGCAAAAGTTATAGAATTACAAGAATTAATTTCACATTTTATAATTTTATTCTGTTTAGGGATGCTATGTAGATACTATCCTGATATTTGGATGAAGGTCATAGATGAGAATCTTTTAATTGCTGAGTTTACAAATTCTCTACTCAATATTATTTCTAGAAAGTTTCCTAACTTAATCCTAGATCAGATGACTCTAACTAAACATCATATACATTTGTAGATATTCATAAAAATGTAGAATTAATTTTTACAAAAAAGAAATCAAAATATAGTAGCAATTCACCTCTTTTGATTTTCAACTAATAAATAAATTTCCCAGTTTTATCAATATAGGTGGAATGATGATCAATGACTACGGAGGCTAAACCGTCGGAAAATTGACCAGCCCAATCAAATTGGGGTTTGATGGCTAAACGTCCGGTTTTGTTGATGTAGCCCCATTTGTAATTAATTACGACTACGGCTAGACCTTCGGAAAAGTTTTCTGTCCAGTCAAATTGTGGGGGAATGAACCAGCGACCGTTTTTGTCAATAAAGCCATATTTTCCTTTGACGCTGACTATGGCTAAACCGTCGGAAAATTCGCTGGCACCGTCAAATTGTGGTTGAATTACCCACTCACCATTTTTATCAATGTATCCCCATTTATCGCCAACTTCTACACCTGCTAAACCTTCGGTAAAACTGCCAGCCCGATCAAATTGGGGCTGAATTACTAAACGTCCAGTTTTATCAATATATCCCCATTTATTACTCATTCTGGGAACGACTGCTAAACCTTCGGAAAAGTAGCCAGCCCAGTCAAATTGGGGTTGAATTACATAGCGGCCAATTTTATCAATGTATCCCCATTTTTCACCGATTCTAACTCTAGCTAATCCTTCGCAAATTTCATCAACCCAGTCAAATTGCGGTTGAATGATCATTCTGCCTTTTTGGTCAATGTATCCCCATTTTTCACCAAATCTCACTCTGGCTAAACCTGCGGTAAAGTTACCAGCGTCTTCAAATTGGGGTGGAATGATGATCCGTTCGTGTTTGTCAATATATCCCCATCTTTCACCAATTCTGACTCTGGCTAGTCCTTCGCAAAAGTGCCAGGCTTGGTCATATCTGGGTTGAATGACTAATAAACCTGTGGTGTCAATAAAACCAAATTTTTCATTAATTTTTATGGGTTTGAGGAGGATATTTTGTGTTTGGGGGATGGTTATAACTTCTTTTAATGCTTGCAGGACTTCGTTAGCGTCGGTGTAACGTTGGCGAAAGTCGTAACGCACCATTCTGTTGATAATTTCCGCGAGGCGATCGCTCACTGTGGTATGATGCTGCCAAACTACTTCACAACTGCTTTCTTCTATCAACATTTCTGGCATGATCCCCGTTAAGGCTTGAATGGCTGTCATCCCTAACGCATAAATATCACTACTGGGTTTGGGTTTCCCTAACGCTTGTTCACTCGGCATATAGCCAGGAGTACCCACTGCTAATGTCCGGCTGGTTTGTCCAGAGGATTGAAATCTAACTGTAACAATTTCTTTAACTACACCAAAATCAATTAATACTAATTTACCATCGTTGCGCCGCATGATATTCGCTGGTTTGATGTCGCGGTGAATGACGTTATTTTGATGTATGTAAGTTAGAAGTTCTAAAGTCTCTTGTAAAAATTTCCTGACTTTGGCTTCATCCCACTTTTCACCGGTTACTATTTCTTGGCTTAAATCATGTCCGTCAATAAACTCTTGAATTAGATAAAATTCCCCTTGCTGCTGAAAGTATGCAAATAGCTTGGGAATTTGGCTGTGATTCTGCCCTAGTTTGTAAAGGATTTCTCCCTCTTTTTCAAAAAGCCTAATAACATCTGGGTTCATCATTTGCGGTTGTATCCGCTTGACAACACACTTAGGCTTAGGACTTGCGGGAATATCCAAATCTTCTGCTAGGAAGGTTTCCCCAAACCCCCCTTGTGCCAATTGCTTGATAATTTTGTAACGCTGCCTTAATATTTGCGCTGTCATGATGGTGATGTTACTGTTCCCCCTACTTGTAGATTCTTGCACAAACAAGTCAGTAAATCCAATGGTATTTTTGAGGAAAAAGGCAAGAGGCAGCTTTGCTGGGGGACAGGGAAGAAAGGGGGGATGAGGAAGTTATTAATCCAAAATCTAAAATCTAAAATCGGTGTTGCATAATTGCGGGATGATTTTTGAGTGTAGAGACGTTCCTTGACGTTCAAATAAGGGTTTTGGATTGATGCAAAATCATTTTCATCCCTAACATCAGCAACGCACTAAAATCCAAAATCCAAAATCCAAAATCCAAATAATTAACATTTCTGAATTACTTCTAGTAATTCACTAGGTTGATGAATTAAAAAATCTGGATTTTGTTGTGCTAAGACTTCCCAGGAATTAAAACCCCAAGTAACTGCAATAATTTTAATATTAGACTTTTTGGAAGCTTCTACATCTCTGGTTTCATCACCTACATAAATTACTGTTTCTGGTTTGAGTTGTTTTTGTCTTAATACATTATTAATGATGGTCGTTTTACCAAAGATTGTTACACCTGAATAAATAAAATCAAACAAGTAATCTAAATTATGAATTTTGAGAAATTCAATTACATTTTCTTGGGAGTTAGATGTAATTATTCCTAGTCTATAACCATGATGATTGAGTTCTACTAATGCTTCTTGGATGCCTTTTATAGGTTGTATTTCGAGAATTTTATTTTTTAATTCGCTTTTAACTTTTTTCACTAAAAATGGTATTCTAAATAGTGAAATCCCAGAATGTTTAATTAACTCTCTAGAAGTTAAGTTGCGTAATAAAGTTAATTCATCGGGTGCAATTGGCACATAACCAAACTCTAAAGCTAAACGATTGGCTATACTCACCAAAGCATCTACTGTATCCGCTATTGTTCCATCAAAATCAAATATTATTACTTTCTGAATCATGATTTTGCCTAGATGCGTCAAGATTGGCCTGAGCGTTTCTTCTGAACATTTCTGGTTTTATCCGTCGTAGCGCTGATGCAGTAAATTGTTTATCCCACTCCTGATCGGAAATCTGGGCTAATTCTACCAGTTTAGGAGCTAAATTCCCAGGATAAGGTTGAAATTCTTGGATATCTGTTTTTTGGGAAAAACGCTGATTCCAAGGACATACATCTTGGCAAATATCACAACCAGCTACCCAACCTTGTAAATGCGGTTTAATGGTTTCAGGGAGGTGTTCATCTCGATTTTCTATTGTATGATAAGCGATACAGCGATTTGCATCAACTACAAAGGGTTGAGTAATTGCACCAGTAGGACAAGCTTGCAAGCATCGGGTACAAGTTCCACAATGTTCTGTGTGTGGGCGATCGCTCTCTAACTCTATATTAGTTAACACTTCTCCCAAAAATACCCAAGATCCATATTCTCTAGTAATCACATTTCCATTTTTGGCAATCCAGCCAATACCTGCTTTCTGTGACCAAACTTTATCCTGTATTGGCCCTGTATCTGCATAATATCTGGCTTTTATGCTTGTATCTAGTGATTCTAACCAGTTAGCCAGTTGCTTGAGTTTTTTGTGCATAACTTTATGATAATCCCGTCCCCAGGCATAACGGGAAATCTTGCCATATTCCGCACTTGCTGGCCTCTCGTCTGGTTGGTAATAGTTTAAGGCTACACACACCAGCGATCGCACTTCCGGCATCACTAAACCTATATCCTGGCGTTTGGGGTTCTCCATCCATGCCATATCAGCATGATAACCTAATGCAATCCACCCTTGCAACCTTTGTATTTCTGTTTCGTCTGTGCTATCAACCGCCGCAATACCAACTTTGTGAAATCCTAACTCTCTGGCTTTATCCTTCACTACAGTGCTGCTAATTGATGCACTTTGGTTCATTTTACTTATTTAGCAAATGCACAGCGTTCCTATTATAAATGTTCTGGCTCAAAAATACATAAGAATTTTCTACCCCATGTATTTGTAAATTTTATTTGCGGTTTGTTAAGAAATGATGCAGAATAAAAACAAGAGGCAAGCAACCCAAATTATGCTTACCTTGAGTTAATAAAAAAGTTACTCAATTTAATTAAAAGCGGAGCAATCATGACATTCACTTCTGATCCAGCTTCTATCCGCAATCAAAGCGCTTTCAACTACAGCACTCCCACCAGTGATGCTGTCGCTTCTACCACTGCTGTATTTAAAGCTCTCAACGTTGATGATCAGCTGGCAGTGCTATGGTTTGCTTATACTGAAATGGGTAAATCTATTACTCCAGCCGCTACAGGTGCAGCCCGTTTACAATTAGCTGAAGGTTTATTAAATCAAATTAAGCAAATGTCTCATGATGAGCAAATGCAAGTTATGCGTGACTTGGTTGCTCAAAAAAATACCCCCTTTACTCGTTCCTACGGTATTTTGAGTGCTAATACCAAGTTAGCATTCTGGTATGAGTTATCAGAATTAATGGTTAAAGGTTTGGTTGTTCCTGTACCTGCTGGTTACAGACTATCTCGTGATGGTGTACAAGTTTTAGAAACACTCAAGCAATTAGATTTCGGTCAACAAATTACAGTTTTGAGAAAAGTAGTTTCAGATATGGGTGTAGATCCATTATCTGACTAATTCAACTAGGCAAACAAAAATTTTAGATTTTGGCTTCAACTATCTAAAATTTAAAGTTGACAAAGCAGCAAGGTAGATTGATACTCATTTCTTCTCAACTGCACAAATAGTATTTTATTTTCCTCCCAACCTCAATGTTTTAAATGTTCATAGTTCTCAGTCTATAACCTGGGAACTATTCTTAATTATTAGGGGAATTGCTAAAAAGTATGAATTAAGATACAGCAGGGAACAGGGAACTCTTAACAGGGAACACTTCGACTGCGCGAGCGTGCGGTGCAGGGTTGAAAGTCTCTTTGTATAAGAGTTTGTTCCAAAAATTTGTACCTCATTTACCTGAAACGGGCTGTATAGAGATTTCCTACCGGAACTTTTTTACAATTATTGTTGATATACAAAAAATCATTTATTCCCTTAATTTTTCTCTTTTTTCTTGTATCTCAATCACTCATAACCAATGAATCAATTACAAATTGAAGGGATCACAGAATCTTCTGTACTGTGTTATTTTACTACCCTAAATGATGGTAAATTTGGGGATACTGCGGCTTTATTTGGTGCCGATGGGGTGATGCATCCTCCGTTTGAATCGGGGATTGTCGGACAAGAGGCGATCGCTCATTACCTCCAACAAGAAGCCCCAGGGATCAAAGCCTATCCCCGTCAAGGTATTGTTGAGAAATTGCCTAATCACCTTATGCACATTCAAATTACTGGTAAAGCCGAAACATCTTGGTGTGGTGTTAATGTGATGTGGTCATTTATCCTCAACCAAAAACAGCAAATCCTTGAAGCTAAAATTAAGCTTTTAGCCTCTCCCCAAGATTTACTCGCCTTACCAAAAAATTGGGTTTAAAGCCCTGTCCTTCTAGGACGGCTTTTCGTTGACTTAATGCTATGATACTAGAATGAAGACACTGAAGTTTAAACTGTACGAACATAAAAGAAATAGATACCTCAAGCGCATGATTAACATCGCCGGGGTCATCTATAACCATTGTATTGCCCTACATCGTCGCTATTATCGAATGTGGGGTAAACATTTAAGTTCTACAAAACTACAGTGTCATATTGCCAAATTAAGAAACCGTAATCCATCTTGGCAATCAGTAGGTTCTCAAGCAGTACAGGATATTTGTCAACGCATTGAGAAAGCCTATCAATTATTTTTCAAACATCAGAAAAAAGGAGTGAGACCACCAGGGTTTAAGAAAGTCAAAAAATACAAATCATTTACCCTTAAACAAGCTGGATATAAGTTTATAAGTGTTAACAGGGTTAAGATTGGGAATCGGGTTTATAAGTTTTGTCAATCCAGAGAAATAGAAGGGAAAGTCAAGACTGTAACCATTAAACGCACTGCATTAGGTGAATTGTTTATGGTTGTAGTAGTTGACAATGGTTCAGACCCAGAAATCAAATCAACGACTCGTAAAATAGCGGGGTTTGATTTTGGGTTAAAAACATTTCTAACTTGCTCGGATGGAACAAAAATTGAATCACCACAATTCCTGAAACAATCCCTCAATGCTATCAAGAAAGCCAACAAAAACCATTCTCGGAAATTAAAAGGTTCTCATAACCGCGAACGAGCAAGAAAGAACTTAGTTCGTAGACATGAGGATGTATCTAACCGTAGAGGAGATTGGTTTTGGCAGTTGGCTCATGAACTAACTGAGAAGTTTGATATTTTATGTTTTGAGACACTTAACCTTAAAGGAATGCAGCGACTTTGGGGAAGGAAAATATCAGATTTAGCATTAGGGAATTTTCTACAAATACTAGAATGGGTAGCCAGGAAGAAAGGAAAACAAGTTATTTATATAGACCGATGGTATCCGTCTAGTAAAACTTGTTCTCATTGTGGTCATGTTCTAGAAAGTTTAGATTTATCCGTGAGAGAGTGGTGCTGTCCATCATGTCAGAAAGTTAATGGACGCGATGAAAACGCCGCTATAAATATTTCAATGGTTGGGGCATCAACCCTTGGGTTAGGCGATGTCAGACAGGCTATGCCTGCAATTGCTGTTTGATCCCAGAATCCCCACGCCTTTAGGCTGGGGAGTATGTCAAGTCCGCCTGATAAATAAGCAGTTCAAAATTTTGCTTGTTTAAATTGCATGGTTTTAATTTATGTAGCAAACCCTCTCCCCTGCACCCTGCCTGAATGTGCAACTGCAAGGCATAGCTTATTTTTTGCTGGCTGCTGCTTTTTCCAAAGAGCGAAATAGTAATCTTCTACCTAATTCAATATCAGAAGGTGCACATTGCCAATCTGGGTGTGCTGTCATTAATAAGCTGTCTAAGGTTTCTTGATCAAATAAATGCCACACAGGGGCGTTATTAATTTCTGTTTCTACTCCGTAACAATTGGTAGAAACACAGTGAATAGTAAACGTGCTGGCAATTCTCTCTACAGTCATCTGCTCACCAGGTTGGAGTGAGCGGAACTGCCGCATAAATTTCTTTAACTCATCTATAGAATCAACCATTAAACCTGGTATGGCTATAGCTAAGTTGTGATTTCCATTAACATTTATCCAGTAATGACGACTGGGATCAATTCCCTCTAACCAAGGTGATTCGTCATCTAAGCGATAACGTGGTGATAAGCAAAATGTATTTTCCATAATTGAGGAGTTATGATCTTGACTTTAACTTTGATAACTCTTGAGAAACCCGAAAGGGTTGCCAGATTATGCACAGCAGTCTTGATCCCAGTATTCGATAACTAATGCCAATAAATCAAATAAATTTTGCAAAATTTATTAATCTTTGTAATATTGCTTAATATTCACCTAAAAATAAAAAAATACCTAGATGCTTAGGTATATATAACGCTGCTATTATACTTGTTATATTTAATTGAGCCTCTGACAGTTGATAGAACAGCAACTCTATTGTTACGGAAGAGGTCAGCCACAGCAAAAGCACGGCTAAATGCACCATGATAAACTATTTAAAGCCAAACTTAATTTCTGTTGAAGAAAGTATCAATTAACCATTTCCGGTATGATAGCCGCTAATTTCAAACAATTAGCACCATCAACTTGTAATTGATACTCTACTTTATCCATAAGACGATTCATAATTAACCAACCATAACCCCCTTCTTGTTTTTCGGAAGGATCAGGTGGAAAATAGGTAGACATATCAAAACCTTCTCCGTGATCCCAAATTTCCAAAGCCACCTCACGGTTTTTCAGTTCCAACCTCAATAAAATTGGCACATTTGGCTTATTTTTGTGAGCATGGCGAACTGCATTAGAATAGGCTTCAACTAAAGCCAAGCGCATACGGGTAGATTGTCTTGACCAATCTACAGATTCGCCTAACTGAACTTTTAAACATCCCAGCAACCATTCTTCCACGATGTTAAGAAAACCTAAATCACTGGGTACGTGTAGCTCACTTTTTATCATTTATAAAACCTCCAGGGAGAGTATAGTTTGATCATCTTCTTGCTCATGGCTATCAGCTTGGATACGAGCCAATAAATCCTGTAGAGAGAATGGCTGAGGTTGCTGTTGGATCATTTGCCAAAGTCCTTCTTGATGAAGCATGGAATTTGTGATCCCAATACTACCCTCTTTGTTAATCTGGCCATTCAAACTAGGGGGTATTTTTGCTTCTGTAACACCATCACTAGCCAGCAATAATGTATGTCCAGTTGCCAGATTTAAGTGGCCAGCCAGTCCTTGCCATTTGGTTAAAATTCCCAAAGGTATACTACGTACTTTGAGGTATGCTGGCTGGTTACAGGCAGTAGCAGGATGCTGCCAAACCAAGGGATAAATGTGACCTGCATTAGCATAGACAAGCTCTTTTGTGGTCGGACTATAACGCGCTAAAACTAGAGTGATAAAACAATTATTACTGATTAAGTCATCAGCCAAAGCATAGTTAAGATTTTGCATAACTATATTTGGTTCAGCTGGAACTTCTTGGGATAATTCGCGCCGTAATAAAGATATTGCACTAGCCATAAATAAGGCGGCTGGTACGCCTTTTCCAGAGACATCACCTACTGCTAACCATAAATCTCCTTTAGGATGAACAAAGACTTCAAAGAAATCTCCACCTACTTCTCGTGCTGGATAACAACAGGCTTGCACCTTAACGCCCTCCACATTGGGTAGACTTTGGCGTAGTAGATTGTGTTGAATTTGTCTGGCTACTTCTAGTTCTTTATGAATTTGCTGCTGTTTTTCTTGTAGGTGTTGATAAAGTTTTGCTTGAGATAGTGCTAAGGCTGCTTGTTCAGCTACACCGGTGATTAGCTGGATGTCTTCATCTTGCCAAGAATTTTGATGATCGCATTGGTGGATCACCATAACTGCTAGTAGGTCTTGCTGACAAATCAAGGGTAAGATAAGGTAATTACAAGCTGGGTTTTCGCTGGTTTCTTGAGCTAGTGGATAATTACTAGTTGTGAAAGCTGCTTCAATTAATTGGTTTGGAGCGGGTGTGATGTCAAATGTACTACACTTGGAATCTTGATAGGAAAATTGGCTATTCACGAGGCGATCGCCTTCTACTGGTCTCAATACACAACTGGTAGCACCAAAGGTTTGACCAATAGTTGCCACAATTTTGCGTAGCATACTTTCGTAATCTAAAGATTCGCGGATTGCTGTAGTTACGGCATTATACAAAGATTCACGGCGTAGGGAACGGCGCAGGTCTAATGTCCGTTTTTTTACTAGCCGATATATATCACTGGCTTGCTCTACTAATGCTTTGAGGCGATCAGGACTCCAAGGTTTAGTAATGTATTTAAAGACTTGGCCAGAGTTAATCGCATCTACCAAATCTTCTACATCAGTAAAACCTGTTAATAGGATTCTAATTGTATCAGGAAATAATTCTACAGTACGGCTGAGTAGCTCTGTGCCGTTCATATCAGGCATTCTTTGATCAGAAATGATCACTGCCATTTCTCCTTCTTTCTCTAGGATTTCTAGAGCTTCACTGCCATTATTTGCTTTGTATACTTTATAGTCTCGCCTAAAAGTGCGGTAGAGTAAATCTAAATTGTCTGATTCATCGTCTACCACCATCAGTTTAAGCTTATCTAATGCTGTCTGAGTCATATATTGACCATGCTTTCCAGATACTCTAACGGCAAGATTGTATTAAATTTATCTCACTTAGCTACTAAATAACCAACAAAAATTTATTTTAGTTTAATCTTTGATTCCTGTATAGGTTGTGTATAAGCTCACTCATTTTAGAATGATTTGTCTCCTTTAGACCAAAGTTGTTAATTTAACCACCTTAAATTTAGTTTATCCCACCAAGCCAGAGCGCAGGGCGCGGACAGCTGCTTGAGTGCGATCATCAGCACTTAGTTTATTCAGGATATTACGAACATGAGTTTTTACAGTCCCTATAGTAATATAAAGCCTTTCCGAAATCACTGCATTACTACAGCCTTCAACTATTAACTGTAGCACTTCTAACTCTCTTTCCGTTAGAGCATGGGGGTCAATACTAGGCTGTGTGCTCTGTAATTCTAGTGAGGACTCACTGCTGGATGTTTCTACAGATGTTGATTTTGGTTGTATTTGATTTTGTTTTGCTTGTTGGAGAACAATTCGAGCGATCGCCGGATCAATCCAAGCGTAACCTTGGTGTGTTACTCGCACCGCTTCCAGCAAATTATCAAATTTAATATCTTTCATACAGTAAGAATCTGCACCGGCAGCAAAGGCCGCTAATACGGATTCTTTATTATCCTGAAGTGTTAAGATTAAAACTCTCGGTACTGATTCTTCATTTTCGCCTTTTGCTTTTAATTCCTTAGTTAGCTCAATTCCGTCTTTATCTGGCAAGCCAATATCAATAATTACAATATCAGTTTGTACTTTTTCTAACATTTCTACGCCGTCAATAGCATTAGCAGCTTCTCCTACCACTTCAATTTCATCTTTTTGCAGCAAGGCCGTGCGAATACCTACACGAGTTAGATCATGATCTTCAATCAGAGCGATGCGAATTTTGCTCATAAATAATTTCCATTCTTGGTGCTAAACTTTTTTGCTGAATCTACATGAGAAATTCACAAATATGTAGATTGGATAAATCTGTATAAATTATAGAACCGGATGTTTGCATAGAATAAACAGAGTTTTTACCAATTAATCTTTATACAATTTATCTACGTATGGATGTAATTTCCTCTAAAAGTCCCTGAGATGCGAAATTTATATTAGAAGAAATTTGCTAAACTAACCTTCGATCTCATTTGATTCCAAACTGATTAATATAAACTATGTTTAAGCCGCCTAAAGCATTTTCGGTTTTGGGGTTGCCAGTTCATCTGCTCAAAAGCTATCCAAACTGGTTGTTAGAATGTCTCCAACAAGGTAGAGGAACTCATGTAGTGACACTCAATGCCGAGATGACAATGCAGGCAGAGAGGAATCAAGCCTTAGCAGACGTAATTTACCATGCTGATTTAGTAATTCCTGATGGTGCGGGGGTAGTTCTGTATTTACGCTGGTTGTTGGGGCAGAAGGTACAACGTTGCCCAGGAATTGAATTAGCAGAAAAATTGTTACAATCTGTAGGAGAAGAACCAGTATTTTTTTACGGGGGAGCTCCAGGAGTAGCTGCAAAAGCAGACGATTTCTGGCGACAAAGAGTTCCCAGTTTAAATATTGTCGGTACTTATTCTGGCTATCATTCCCCGGAAGAAGAACAGAAATTATTGCAAACTTTAGCACAATTACAACCAAGAGTAATTTTAGTAGGTTTGGGTGTACCCCGCCAAGAATTATGGATCGCTAAAAACCGTCATGTCTGTCCCCAAGCAATTTGGATGGGTGTGGGTGGTAGTTTTGATATTTGGTCAGGCACAAAAACCCGTGCTCCGGCTTGGTTGGCAAATAATAATCTAGAGTGGTTGTATCGGCTGTACAAAGAGCCTTGGCGCTGGCGGAGAATGTTAGCTTTACCAGAATTTGCAATTAAAGCCGTACTATATCGGTTAAGGGTGAAAAGCGTGTGAAGGCAGGGGGGCAGAGGTCTACTGGCAGGAACAGTAAAGCCGAATGCTGGATGGGGGGCAGAGGGGCAGGGGGGCAGAGGG
>DATGXB010000160.1:0-26826 GCA_035299225.1 Nostocaceae cyanobacterium
GGATTCTTAGCGGCTGAGGTGTTTCAGTCCCCTTGCGGGGATTAGTTTGGTGGAAAGATCCGTCCATCATTACCTACCGTTATGGTAGGGTAAGTTTCAGTCCCCTTGCGGGGATTAGTTTGGTGGAAAGCCCCCAAGTATTAAGTTAAGCTTAGGTAATCCTAGAAGTTTCAGTCCCCTTGCGGGGATTAGTTTGGTGGAAAGTTCATGTTCAAAGATAATAGTGATGACTTCCATGTAGTTGTTTCAGTCCCCTTGCGGGGATTAGTTTGGTGGAAAGTAAAAGCGGCGATCGCGTCTTCTGAGGGGGTTAACGTTTCAGTCCCCTTGCGGGGATTAGTTTGGTGGAAAGGGAAACAGAGGTAAACCAGATGAGTCAAAAAATGCTAGTTTCAGTCCCCTTGCGGGGATTAGTTTGGTGGAAAGCAGGATAACAGGAATTGAGAAAAATGATAACAAGTATAGTTTCAGTCCCCTTGCGGGGATTAGTTTGGTGGAAAGTACAAAACCTTGTGGTGTCTCATTGACACTGAATTGGTTTCAGTCCCCTTGCGGGGATTAGTTTGGTGGAAAGTCCCCCATGAGAGCTTTTTCGACCTGATATCTGTATTGTTTCAGTCCCCTTGCGGGGATTAGTTTGGTGGAAAGGCACATTTTGTCGTGGTGACGCGATATGGTAAAAAGTTTCAGTCCCCTTGCGGGGATTAGTTTGGTGGAAAGCAACCAAGCGTCCTTCTTCCTTTGCTGCTTGCTCGTTTCAGTCCCCTTGCGGGGATTAGTTTGGTGGAAAGCAAAAACCAATATCCTTTGGTGTTTCTCGCAAGATTGGTTTCAGTCCCCTTGCGGGGATTAGTTTGGTGGAAAGTCAACATAGTGCCAAGACCGGGAAGAAAACCGCAAGTGTTTCAGTCCCCTTGCGGGGATTAGTTTGGTGGAAAGCCCCATCTTTCCTAGAATCTGTTGAGGGGTAGAAGCGTTTCAGTCCCCTTGCGGGGATTAGTTTGGTGGAAAGGTTTTCAGCCTTTTTATTCGCCTTTTATATTTTCGCGTTTCAGTCCCCTTGCGGGGATTAGTTTGGTGGAAAGCGTAATAACGGTGATTTATATTCTAGTTGGGATATAGGTTTCAGTCCCCTTGCGGGGATTAGTTTGGTGGAAAGTTGTCATTTACAACAATTAATCTGGAATAAATTGTTTCAGTCCCCTTGCGGGGATTAGTTTGGTGGAAAGACATAAGGTACAAATAGTCAAAGTGTTAGATAATAAGTTTCAGTCCCCTTGCGGGGATTAGTTTGGTGGAAAGTCTGTAATTTGATTTGTAATTATATTTCTAATTAGAGTTTCAGTCCCCTTGCGGGGATTAGTTTGGTGGAAAGTAAAAATAAAGACGTTCCTTTATTTATGTTAGGTTTCAGTCCCCTTGCGGGGATTAGTTTGGTGGAAAGTAACGGCGCGAAAGCTAATATCAAGTTATTATGATAGTTTCAGTCCCCTTGCGGGGATTAGTTTGGTGGAAAGTCATCAAGATGGACACGCTACATATAATTTAGTATGTTTCAGTCCCCTTGCGGGGATTAGTTTGGTGGAAAGAATATCATGCAGCTTTGTGTTTTCTAGTAATGAGAAGTTTCAGTCCCCTTGCGGGGATTAGTTTGGTGGAAAGTTAAAATTCTCCGGGGAATCTATGTCCCTAGCTAGAGTTTCAGTCCCCTTGCGGGGATTAGTTTGGTGGAAAGAAAGTTATGGTGAATTTTTCATACGAGCGCATGAAAGTTTCAGTCCCCTTGCGGGGATTAGTTTGGTGGAAAGCAAAGCACAGTCAATCTCTAAGACTATGCAAGATATTCTGTTTCAGTCCCCTTGCGGGGATTAGTTTGGTGGAAAGAAAACAGTGGTATAGCTTATAAAAATTCAGAAATATGTTTCAGTCCCCTTGCGGGGATTAGTTTGGTGGAAAGTCCGCCATCTGAAACTGTTGATATAAGCGGACTCTAGGCGAGATTTTGGCAGACCTCATGAAAAACTTAATTTCAGGCTTTGCCAAACCCGCCAACTGAAATTATAAAAACGCTAAAACTATTCAATTATCAAGGTTCTGGCAATTTGGCAGACTCCCCAGGGTTTTCGCCCCCACTATAGGTTTGCCAAAAATTTTGCTCGATGTATAAATTATATGATAATAGTTTGTTCTTGTCTAGGGATTTCCGAACCATAAGTTATAGTTCTTTTCACAGAACTACTATCCAACACATACACCCTTATAGAATCCTCACTAGGTTTAATCAGTTTTTCTATTTTGGTTTGTAGTTCTGCAAATTGAACCGATGTCAAGAAACACTCAAACACGCTATACTGTGTCCACTTACCATAACCTGACAACATTTTATGTAAGCGATTACGTCGCTTATTTGCTGCTTTATTATCAGGTAAATCATAAATAATGAGATAAAAGAGAGTAGTCATTTTAATCCCGAATTTCAAAAATTAAAAGATTCTTACCGTAACGATAAAGGTTTGTAGGGAACACCTTCTTGTAAATGACGACCAAGTAAACGAGCTTGTAATTCTATAGCCCGTCGGTAACTACATTTATAATCAAAAACAGGATGTTTAAATTCATCATTCATTTTTTTGTCAAACGCTTGTAAAAACATTTTTCTAGCGTTATCCTTCAGTAAATAAGCACCTAAACTTTCATTAAAATCCTGGGGTTGAATTTCACGTTTATTCAGCAGTGATAAAATTAAGTTATCAGCAATCAAAGGGCGAAATTCTTCCATTAAATCCAATACCATTGCTGGTTGTCCATGATGAACTTCATGTAAATAGCCAATGTGAGGGTCTAAACCAGCGATATGAACAGCAGCAGTAACTTGAACCTGAAGTAAACTATAAGCAAAACTAAGTAAAGAATTAACTGGATCTGTGGGTGGACGACGATTTCTACCATTAAAAGTCCATTGTTTACCAACCATACGCTGCCAACAAGCAAAATATTCTCTAGCTGCTAAACCTTCTACTCCCCTTACTTGGTCAATATTTTGTTGATTTTTGACTAAGTTTTTGCGTTCTTTAAGAGGATTATCTTTTTCGTTATGTCGGTAGAGGACGTTATATTGATTATGAATTTTAGAAGTGACAATTGTTTTTACCAATTCCAAACGACGCACAGAATCTTGATACACTGCGTACTGGGATAATCTAAGTTGACCATTGCGAGATGAACGTGGTAGAGCAGAACCTAAATATTTACCAAAGCTAGAAAGATAATGTATTGGCATTCCTAAGTCCAGGGCATAAACAAAAGCATCGCCTGTTACTTGGGGATTTCCTATCAAAATAACTTGTTCTACTGTTTGTGCTGCAACTTTTTGTTTTTTCCAACTTCCATCTTCCTGTTTTAAAGCAATTTCAAAAGCTTCATAGTTTTTGCTTAAAATAGCATCAGGTTGAGTAACATAGAGAGTAACAGTCATAATAATTTAAAATCCCAACTTCAACGTTTAAATTTTTAGGCTCGGTAATTAGAAATTATGGAATTATTTCAGGACAATTCATCTAAGTGTTGTAATTTATTGACTTCAAAAGGCAGGCAAATCCTTTTTAAACTGCAAGATTGGCATTTGTTAGTATTGTCAATTGGTGCAGGCATTTTGTTTTGACTAGCAACATGAGCAAGTGCGATCGCTTGTTCGGTCATTTCTCTAAGTTGCGGTGTAAATGCTACCGTTTGTCGTCTACGGTTAGCATGATAGAAAATTTCACCATAAGTAATACTCTGCCCAGTTCGTTCTTCTAAACACAATGCAGCTGCACAAAGTTGAAAATGGTCATTTAGGTGCTGTGCCATTTTACCTTTTTTGTACTCTACAGGTATAAGTTGACTGTTGCACTCTTCAACAGCGTCAATAATGCCAGCTACTTTTAAGCGATCACTCCAAACCCATTGCTGTTGATGAATAAGTGTGTCTCCTTCCTGAAATGTACCTTCTTCGTTAATATTGCGATGTAAATGGCGACCTAAAATAATATGTTCATTGTCTTCCATTTCACCCAAAACATATTCTAAGTAAAATCTACGTGGGCAATATTCCCAAGCATTCAAGTATGCTAGGGGTAAATAGTTCTCAGTCATTGGTGTTTAATTATTGTTGTTCAACTGTTGAATTTTGCCTTGACATATCCCATACCCATACCTGTTTTACGTCCTACTCCAGAAAAGACAGCAAAATTAGCTAATATAGTGGCGACTCTAGCCTGTTCTGAGTCTAAAAAGCGATATTTAACCCAACCTTCAGCACCAATTTCTGCTCCCCCTTCCATCTTTAAAGCATGGGTTTTGATCTCAAAAGCAGAAACTATACCTTGCCAATCAATGATAGGGAAGTGAAGGTCTTGAGGTGCAAATTTATTCCAACGACGTAAAAGACTACCAAATACTAACTCCGGTAAAGGAAAAGGTTGAATATGTTTATTTTGCTTAAAGCTAGTAGGGGAAAGAAAATGTAATTTAATCACGTTCTGGGCTGGTAGTTGGGCTAATTTTTCAAAGCTACTTATGTAAGCAATATCAACCTGTCTATCTAGCCGACAAGGTATATCCGCCAATATTATTTCACTACCTAAACTGGTATTTAGTCCCCAAAGAAAAGGTGCTAACAATTCTGGTTTAAGCAGCGTAATTCTCATCTGCATCTTTTTGAGAGCTATATATTCTACCGCTACAGTAAATGGTAAACTTTCTTGCTGATGTAAATCTGCTGCTAGAGCTGGGTTAGCATTGGCAAACCATTGGAAACACTGAGCATTAATAGCACGTCCAAGAGTTGGTAGTGGTGATAGAGTAGGTGAAAAAGAAATTTTAACAATATGTAATGTACTGGTATTTACTTCAATTCCTGTTAGTTCATAAAACTTCTGCTGCCATTTTAAAGGTGAAGAAAGCCCACATCTACAACTATTTATCTGCTGATAAATAGATTGGATGAGATGGGGATAAAAATCCACATTCGGCAGTACAGGCATAATTTTAGTCACACCACCAACTGTTTTTAAAGGAATTAAAGCTAGTGTTGGTTGTATTTCTGACAAGCAGGATATTAACGGAGTAGAACTAATAAAGTTTTCCGTAGGCTTGAAAACTAAATTTAGTCCTGTAACCATAACTTCAGTATCTTTGGTAGATGTCATAACGGCTGCTACTGGTAATGAGTTGCAGGGGGAGAAAACCAGGTTTAATTACTCGGTCTTTATCTAGTTGGGCTTTTTCCGTGGAATAAGGATTTATGCGATTAAATGTGGTTTTTTCTCCTAAATCATCCATTGGTTGAACAGTAAAACCCGCAGTGAAATCAGGTAAAAATAAAGGTTCAGGAGTTTGCTGATTATATTCAGGCAAATACTGAAAAAAACAGCCCCGCTTGCCAAAATAATTAATTTGAGCGAATAATTGTTCTAGTTCTGCTAAACGATTACTCACCCCGCAACAAATCTGTAAATGACCTTGTAAATATACCCATTCCCGAAAGACAAAACCATCTTGCATGGGGATAGTTGGACGAGTTTTATCTGCTTTATCAGCAGTTTGATCATAGTAGCGCAGTTTATAGCCGTTGCGATTCACAATCAGTTTTTCTGGAGGCCAAATGTAAATGGTCAAGTCACGAATCCAGGTAAATTGAATTTTAATCCATTGGTCAAAATCACTTTGATGCTTTCTACCCTGGCTTTCTAACATCACCTTTAACAGTGCCATTTTGATAGCGTAGGGAGTGGGTACTAAGTTAGACCTTGCTGCCATACTGGTAGCATCGGAACGTTTGAGGGAAAATAGGCTAACTGGTTGATAAGTAACTGTTAGCCATTTATTACCATTTACTTGTGTTTCTTGTGTTTGAGGAGTATTCGATTTATTCAATCCCTTCGGCATTGTCACTCTCCCAAGGTAGCGATCGTTCAATTAAAATTTCAATTTGGTCAGCAAATTCAGCTATATTTTCAAAATCAAAACAGTGAATTGTCTCTTCACCATTAAGATTATTTAATGTAGCTGCCAAACTGTGAATTTGACTGCTATAACTTGGTTCTAAAGGGCTAATCATCGGTGCAGGACAACGCTTACTACTAACAGTAATCACACCTTCAAAATGGTCAGGATGAGGTAAATGAGTATTGCGTTTTGCACCATTGGGTTGCAAGTAGGTGTATAGCACACTTTTCAGTAAAGCATCAAGACGTTTTTTGCGTTCATCAATATCTATACTGTAACTGAAATTGTGAGGATTATAGCCAATCCGAAAAGCTTCAATGTTTAAGACAGTGGCGTATAAACCAGAACTGACTTGTACATTATAAGGAGTTGGATTATCTATACCGTATTTTGCATGGAAATAACTTTGTGTTTTTACTAAAGTTGGTAAACCGACAACTGTACCAAACTCAATCACAGACTCGCGTTTAAGAGTTTGTCCTTTCTTCTCTGTCACCATAAACCCTTCTAAATCGCTGATGGTGCAAAGTTGAATAACTTTACCAGTCTTCTTAGCTAAATCAGTTTCTGTTTCTGTAAAAATTGCTAGATTCTTATCTAGATCATAGCCAATTCTATCAGGATTAAATTGCTTACCACCTTCTGATAAATTCAATTTTGATTCAATAGCAATGCGGTGTAAATGTTCTGCCTGGACGTGCTTGAGCATATCGCCAGAAATGCCATTAACATACTCAGCCTCATCCATACCTTTTTGGATAATATAATAACGCCGAGTTAATGATTGATTACCCTCATTACCTTCATTATTTAAAGCATGAAGCTGTAAGGAAAGTAAGCCACTAATAGAAATTGAGTAAACAGGAAATTTGGAATTATTCATTATCTAATTCTCCTTCTTCAATGTTATCTAATTCTGCTTCCGATTCATCAGATGAATCATTTGATTCTATATCTTTAGACTTACCCCAACCTTTAGCATAACCGTAGGCAATTAACAAGTTAGCTACTAAACTAGAACCATGTGTTTCAATGAGATGAATTACCCTATCCAAATCATCTTTTGTAGTCCAAACTCTTCGAGGTTTGCCTTTCTTTTTTAACTCCTCATCAATTCGCAAGTTTTCATTCTCATAACTAGCGAGAAAGGCGGATAACTCAATGATAAAATCTTTTTTAGAACCTGCTTGACTACTCAAACGTTGTGCTAAACCATAGACTCTATCCCAGCCATGTTCATCTTTTCCAGCGTAAACCGTGGCACTATTAATAGCTTTAGCTATGCGTAAAAAGCCAGGATCTTCTGTGATATCTGTTAGCTTTACTTCTTGGTCATTTTGACGATAGTTAAAATTTTTCACCATCAGATTTAATCCCTTAAGAGAAAATAAACGAGGAGGTTTTGCTTTTGCGTCTGCTAAACGTTTAACTACATAATCGGCATAACTAACTTGAAAGCGAAAGAAACTTACAATATTTGTGCCAGTGATAAAATCCCGATAAGCTGCTAATAATTCAGTGTGTCCTTCTTCTGCTGATAGGGTACTAATTATTGATAGATGTTCAAGTAATACAGTCTGATAATCTGTCAATTCCTGGGAATTTTTAGGTTGAATCCAACCAGGAAGTCCCAAGGTAAAAATTTCTTTGACTCCATAAACTTGACCTTTAGATCCAAAATGAGTACCAATAAAGCTATTAACAAAATGGTTGACTGATTCCCAGAGATCAAACTCGTCTTGTTCTGTATCAGCTTGGGCTGGGTGGTTATTTAATAGTTCTTGACAAAACCGCAATACCAATTCTGCATCAAAACGTGCAATACCATGTCCCCCGGATGGTGGGTTAAATTTGCGGAGTTGATCTAGTACTTCACGATATTTACTTAGCTGAATATCTTTAGGTTCTAAAACAACAACTCGCCAATCATAAACCCGTTCTGCTATTTTGACCCGTTCTGCTACACCAAAGGTAAACAAACCACCAGCAATTAGCCATAGATTTAACCAATCTGCTTTTTGAGAATCTACTTTATTACCATCTGCCTTAACACGGGTTACTCCCTGTACAGATGTAGGTAGATAAATTTTAACTGCACTGGCTGATTCTGGTAATTTATGGTTAGTAGCTTGAGTAAATAACTTATTAACCAATTCATTAACATCTTCTGTTTCTGTGCTAAATGCCGTAAATAAAGCAACAAGCAAAGCACCATAATGGTCTTTGAGTTGCCAACCTAAATACCACAGTTCGTTATGATTACGGTCATGACGCATGGCAGTGAGAATTACACCATTTTGCGTACTAGGATGGGGTGGCTTCGGCGCATCTTCGTTCCATTGAGGTTTCCCCCGTTGCTGAAATACATATTCCCGGTAAAGTTTTCGTCTTTCGCTTTCCTCCACTGTGTTAAAAACTGTTATTTCTTGGGGAACTTTGCTAATGTCGGTTTTTTGACCTTGAACTGGTGGGAAAGGATTGCTATAACTGAGGTTAGCGATCGCTTCTAAGTTGGCAGTCTGTTTTAACTGGATGCGGTAACGTGTACCTTCATCCACTAGCTGAATCTCACTTTTTTGCTTGGTTGCTTTGAGGGCATATTCAACAAGTTGCGCCAACCCTAGCATGAGAAAGGTATCAGCAGAAGTTCCAAATTCTTTAGTAACAAATAGATGCTTTACCATCTGGTCTGCAACTGATGAGATTTGTTTAATACAAATTAATTTTATATCCCTATGGAAGAGGGGTATTCCAGTGGGTTGTTAACTAGACTTGTACTGAGCGCTGGTCACACAGCCGTAAAGCTCTAACTACCAGCAAATAGAGGTGTAGATAATCAATGTGGTCAGATGTAAATCTATTTAATTCAAACTCTTTCTTCAAATGATAAGTATTTTGACTCAAATTAGCTCGTGCTAAGGGTAAAGTTTGAGGTAGAAAGCGTGTCAGACTTTGCCAACTTTGAGCGATCGCTCTTTGTGCTTGTGGATGTAACTGGATACTTTTGATTTTAGCTACATCTGCTCCCGTCCATCCTCTAGCCCATGCAGAATGGTGACGGCCTGCTGCTAGAATAACTGTATGACAGATAAATTGAATTTGCTCTTGCTCGGCTGCAAAATCATCACGCAGTAACGGAATTAAAAATTGCTTGAGAATATCCTGGGCTAAGTATGCACTTTCAATAGCGTGGTTAGGACGTTTGTATTGCTTTTCGTAGTTTTTGAGTGCTGTTTTTTGCTCCTCTTCTTCTGGGTTAAAGTCAGTGTGTGCGAGGAGGTGTTGTTTGGGGTCTTGACCTTGGAATGAAGAATGAGCGATCGCTTGCCATCCCCGCATTACTTCTTGCCACTTAGTTTGTAGTTTACCTAAATCATGGGTAAAGATTGCCAAAAATACCAAAATTTCAAATAAAGCTTCTGCTTGTGATTCTTGTATGTGCGGTAAAATTCTGTTTTTGATTAATTTTCCTCCCACTTTTAATAGTTCTTCCTGCACACTGTTGTAAATAATGTTTTGAGATTCACCATTTTTCCAGCCAGTAGTCCTAAATGGTTTACGCCAACAAGTCCACATACGGCCTAAATGACCGAGATAGGTATCCATCTGATAGTGATACTGACTGTTAATTTTACGTTTTTCTTTATCTGGTGAAACAAAACTATTACTATCTTCATTAATCCCTATTAGTAAACCAATGTTTTCATCATAATAAACATAGCGGGGGTTAACCAAAATCTGAATACTGCTAATTAGTGATTCATGGGATTTAATAGGAGTACAAATAGGTTGACTGTAGGTTTCTGCTTTACCTTTCGGCATTTCGATTCTTTGAAAAATCCAATCTATGCCAAATTCTAAATTTTTGGATTCTCGCCAAACTTTGACAAGTGTAGAGATAGGGACTGAAAAAGCTATCAACTTCTGTGGGTCAATTGGTTTTTCTTCAAAATCAATAAATCCGCTTTCTTCCCAGACAAATAAACTACGACTATCAACTGAGCGAATCAACTCACTTGCAGTAGATTGATCCCCACGCAGGAATGCAGATTCAAAATACTGTTCAAACTGCATTTGATTATTTCTTCGGCGTTCATTTTGCAGTAAATCTTCTGTGGTATGAACCTGATTAATCCAATTTTCCTCTATCCGAAATCCCGCATTTTCATTAACTTGATTTGATTCAGTATGTGCTTGTAATACAAGCCAGGTTAATTCACAAGTTTCTCTTGGATAAGGCAGAAAGCTTATTTTTTTATCTTTTGATTTATCTGCTTCTATTTCTAAATCTGCTGCTGCAATTTCAGCAGATGTTTGATTAACTTCTACTGTGCGATAAACAAATACATTTCCTTGCTCACCTCGGAATCTGGCACATCTTCCAGCCCGTTGTAGAAGTGAATTCATGGGACATAGTTGAATGTGCATAGATTGACAGGTAATATTGATTCCTGCTTCAATTACTTGAGTAGAAATCAAAACATAACAAATACCATCATCTTGCCAATTTTGAGCAAATTTCTCTTTTAAAAATGTTTCTTTTTCGGCACGATGTTCTGGTAAAAATCTAGAGTGAAGTAGTATAATTTGTAATGTGTCTTCTTTATTCAGTTCTGTTAAATCTCTGTATAATCCTTGGGCTTGAGAAACAGTATTACAAATAATTATAACTCGTTTCCGTTGATGGGTGTGAATATCATCTAGAATTACCAAAGCGTTCAGAGAATGGGATTTTGCCTGAAAAGTCCGGCGACGATTGCCTTCTATAGCCTGTAAATCTCTATCTTCAATTTGAATTATTTCCATTGTCAATTAATGCTTGAATTTGGCTGGCCAGTTCATTTATTAATGTAGCAGTCATGAGTAGAAATGGTGAAATACCTTTAACTTGCTGCAAAACTTTGAGAACAGTGGTAAAAGAACGTTCGGGATCAAGTAGATGTAGTTCATCAAATACTAGATAAGCAGCAAAAATTGCTCCTGAGTTCACATTAGCTGAACCACGACCAACTGAGTAAGGAATATTTAAGAAGCTGCTTAACATCTGGTCAATCGTACAGAAAACAATATCACCTTCAAAACGGGGATCTTCAGGGTTTTCTCCTGTTTGTAGGGTTACAACTGGAGGACGGGATGAGGGAAAGCGTTTTTCCCAGTTTGTAACTAACGTCTCTGTTCGTTGTCGTAAACTGTTGGCTAAGGTTCGTAGGGGGACAACATAGATTAGCTTGTTGGGAAAGTCGAGGTTTAGGGTTTTGGCAAAGAGGAAGGGTGCGATCGCTGTTTCGGTTTTCCCTGACCCTGTGGGTGCGCGGAGAAGGATGTCTTCACGGTTGAGGAGTTTAGCGATCGCTTCTCGTTGAAAGTTGTGTGGGGGGAAGGTGGTTAGGGCTTGGAAGTATTCATCAATCATGGATAAGCTGTGAAAGTTAAAGAAGTTCCCTCACTCATTGAAAGATATTGCATAACTGGGTGAGGGGGAAGGAGAGCGATCACAATGTTATAGATTAATTTGGCAAGGTACTATATAAAAGCTTTGTTTCTAAATTAAGCTCCCTAAGCGTTCGCGTAGTTCTTTTGTTGCTTCTTCCAAATGTTCTGGTGTATAACCTGTAGTTTCTACAGAAACAGCAATATGTTTTTGTTCACTTTCATATAAATGAATCCAAAATATATGACGACCATCAGGGGTTTTTCTTGTAGCTGCTTTTACTCCATTTTTAGGAGCAGAAAAAGCATTTTTATCAAAGCGTACATACTCAATCCAAATAATATCTCGTAGCATTTTTTCTACTTTTTTCCATACCTTTGGCCTATGATGACCATAAGAATCATCTTGAACTTTAATAATCTTTGATCTATCTAGCCCAGATTCGGGTAGATTAGCACGTCTTACTAATATTTGAGGTTGGGCAGTATCAGATAAATATGGTAAGTAAATAAGTGCCTTATATTGTTCATGAACATAGCATACAGAAACTTTAAAAGCATTACCTACCAGTGCCATAATCATTGTTTGGGCTTTGAAACCACCAGTTGCTGCTAAAGTAACGTTTCCCTTAGCTTCTTTAATTAGTTTTCTAAGAAATATCGCCATCTGTTCTAGTGCTGAACCAGACTCATCTAAATCATAATTAATTCCTGGGATTGGATGCAGATATACATTTTTTTGAGAGAGAATCTTTTGTAGATATTCCTGGACTATTTCAGCACATTCTAAGCCAGAGGGAGTATCTGAATGCAATAATAAAATTTCATCATTAAGACCAGGATTAAGTCGCCAGATTGTGTTAGTTTCAGCACTAATAAATTCTGGATCTATTTCACTCATCCATTTAAGAGCTATTTTACGATCACCTATTATTGTTTGACCTATCCAGGGACGTTTGTTATCTAAATTTTCATCACGATTAGAGAGAAGTGAAGTTCCTACAGTCATAATTATTGTTTCCATGATATTTTAATTCCTTAAGTTTTTAGTGTTGTATAGTTGTCTTTCCCATCCCTAAACGGGTTTTAATTCCTGTACCTGAAAACCGTCCATACTGAACTAATAAATTAGCTACATTTGCTAATAAAGGATCAGCATGATGGAAGACCTGCAAATTTACATCACCTACAAATCCATTTACATAGCCTCTATTTAATTGGTAACTGCGCGTTTGAATTTTGTGACTTTTAAGTACAACAGCGTGAATAAGATAAGCAATTAATTCATCACCTCCTAGATAAACGGGGGCAAAATTATTCCAACGTTCTAGCCAGCTATGAAACATTAACGAGGGTACGGGTAGGGGTAAGTTTGATTTACCTTGGGAAAAAGCTGTAGGTGTGATAAATTGCAATTCAAAGCGTCTTACTGGTTCAGGTTCATTTCCTACTAATTTTGTATATAATTCCTCATAGCTGGTAACTTCATATTCTCGATTGATAACATTAAACTTTGCACCAAGAAACTCTAAAGATTCTGAAAGATTAAGACCCGAAATAGCCTTACCTGAATTTTCATTTAATCCACACAAAGATAATTGGTAAAATTCCTCTGGATGAAAAGTGATAAACTCTCTAGATTTAGAATACATACCTGTTATTCCTGAGTAAGAAACTGATGGTATTGATTCGTTGCCAATTTCTAAGTTTAGTTGCTGATGTAGTTGCTTCACCAGTTCCAAGTTATAGGAACAAGGTAATATAGTTGATTCAGATACAGTTAATACCCAAGTTGAATTTATTAGCATTTTTGATTATAAAACCTTAAATTTAACCCATCCAGGTACAAACTTAATTTCACCATTAGGATTCATCATAGTTCGTCTAGATTTTGGTGCTTCAAACCCCGGTGCTTTTAAACCACAAGTATCACGAATTTTTTCTCGTAGCTCATCGGAAAACAATAAATCTATAGTTGTTCCATTCATGCCACTACCCCAACCCACTCTTAAGTTATAAGGACATTTTTCTGATTCATAAAATTCTCGAATATAATTGAAATCTAAGTTTTTACCTGATGCTTTAGGATTATTTTTGATGTCCTGCCAATAATCATGTTCATAATCCCATTGTTCTTGAGTAAATTCTTTACATATTTGTAATAATTCATCAAGATTATTAAAAGGTAGCTGCATTCCTTTATGGTGTTGAAACCAAGAAAGCATTTCTGGATCTAATGTTAATGTAAATTCTGTTTGGACATTACGCACCATTTCAACATAAATAGATGCTTTATATTTAGCTAAGTAATCAGGAAGTCTACTAGAAATTATTACTTCTGCCACAACTGGGATATTAACAGGTATTTGTTGGCCTTTTTTAGTCGTAATTTTATCTTCTATTAATGGCTGAGAATCTGTGACTTTAATTGCTCTTAAAAAATCAGCATTTAGACCTTTAGCGAAAAAGTTTCTGTTTTGATATGTGAGTTTAAATTCTGAAAATAAGCTATTCATAAATAACTCATCATCTAAAAATTTTTGTTGATATGGATTGAGTTTTCCTAGTTTTTCTCTTAAAGTTTCTTCAATAGCACTTACTCGTTTAGATGATTGTACATGATAACGGTCAGCGTGTTTGAGTAAATGATAAGCTATGGCTGTTCTAATTGCACCTTTAATTGAAGAACCAGGAATAAATAAATATCCCATACCATTGCGAATCATGGGACGTAAATCTGTAATTCTATTTTTTGTTAAATTTTGGCTAATAGCTTCTTTGGGAAAAATTGGATTCTCATCTGTATCTTTAGCATTCCACCATTCGTTACCAAATGTTTGTTTTAAAAGTCTGGTGATGTCTTGATGTTCTTCAATTGCTTGAATGTAATCATTTAAAAAGCTGCCGCCTCTTGATAGTAAACTTTTGGCTAATGCTTCTTGATTGGGAATATAAACTTTTTTATCTGTCTGTACATATTCAAAGGGATTCAATCTAGATACAGATGAACCAATATGTAAAATAGGACTGGTTAATTGTATTCTTCTGGATTGATAAAAGTCGGGTTTGTGGAGAGGAGAGGAAATCGAAAGCACCATATTTTTATTCTTCCTTTACTTTAATCGCTATGCTTAAGCTAATACCATTACGGTAAATGCGATGTTTTTTAAATTCTTTCGGTTTAACATTTGCTAATTTCCCTGCTAGTGGGTTTGGTGTAAAAAAAACAGAACCTTCGCTAAACATCCGCACCATTTTGCGCCGTAGCTGACTTTCGGCTATCCAACCACCCCGTTCTTGTATTTCATAACTGGCATTTTTAAGGAAATCTTCTGTTATGGTAGAGTCCCAAAATAAACTCAATGTGCTGTGATATTTGCTATCTTGAAAATCAACTATTTGTTGCCATGTTTCAGATAATTCTAACCAATGAACTGTAAATCTTCCCGCACCACTGGAACGCTCTCCCCCAATTCCTTCTTCTCCTAGTAGTTCTAATGCAGCGTGTAATTTATCTGCTAATTGTTCCTCTTCTGGAGATAGTTGTAGGAGAAAATATAAGCCTGCGGGGTCTTTCTTCCAGGCAAATTGTACAAAGCCTGTATGATAAAGATTAGTGGCTCTGGTAACTCTATCTACTGCAATTTTTGGGACTTTATCAATTTGAAATGCTTTTTTGTAGCTAAATGTGCAAAGCTGGTCTAGATTACTGTTAGATTGACCTGTTTTAGTGTAGGTTATTAACTCGCCAGTGTCAGAACTTTGATCAAATCCTGTTCCTTGATACCATCTTTGCCATACTTCTAACGGTAAGTAGTTGAGTTTTTTGTAGGTTTTGAAAAAAGCTAAATCATCACTGGGATAGTTTGTGGGAAATTTGAGAGGACGAGGAAGATAGTAAACTGTGCGATCGCCTCCATCTACTTCTCTATAAACAAACGTAGAACTGATCCGAAAGGGAGGTACTAATTCTGGTTTATCTGTAGTCGGAAATTTTTGTAATAATTCTTCCACAGCATCTTTACCAAATAATCTGGCATAGATACTTACCCAAGCACTAAATAAACAGTCGGAACGGATGCGATCGCTTGTTTCTTCCATTCCGATTCCCACTTCCCCAAAATGCGCTGGACTGCGGCCAAAGTTGAGTTTTATTAATCTCCAAACACTCATGATTCATCTCCTGGTAATAATCTTTGTATGTAATCACGTAAACTGCCGAAGTTATTTAAAAGTGCTTGAGTGTCGGCTATGGGTTCAAATGGTTGTATGTCAGAAGTTCCAGAGGTATTTGTAATTTGTTGGTATTGTGCCAAACTACGATAAGAAAAATTGAAGTGTTGAAATCTAACTTTGCCGTAACCTCTTGAACTATGTCCGCCAAGTGCATCATCTTCAAGAATAGCAAGAGCTATGGCAATATTTTGTAAGTCTTCTATAGCCTGGTTAGCATTTTCTACGGTGTAAACTAATTCAAACTGGAATTTTGATCCTGCTGGTACACGTTCCAATTGTCTAGGATTTGCTGCTGCTGTTACTCGATCAATACCGTTCTCAAATTTCAACTCTGTCATATACAACCCAGTATCAACTTGCTTTAATTTTTCTGCTGATTCTGTTAATAAATGACTATCACGGATAATTAAACGAGCCGGCGCATTGCGCCCACGATTGATTTTAATACAATTTTGATTTTCTATTGCAGTAGTAGGATTATTTTTATTTTCTTCATATAATCCTTCATCTCTAGCAGTTTCAATTGGTAGCCAAAATTTTGAACCGCCAGTAGAACCAAATAAGCGACTAATTTGGCAAGTTCTAGCACCTTCGTAAGCAATAAACAGTCCATTTTCTACTTCAGTAAATCCATCTGCTAAATCATCACTTTCATAGCGCCGAGTATCACTTCCACCTTTGCGATTTAAAGGCTTATTTAATAATCTTTCCAAAATAGAACGTAGTTTTCCTTTAATTGATGAACCAGGTAGATAAGGATATTTGGTTAGAGGATCACGAATTACAGGTTTGTCCAATCCACCGATATCCAAATTTTCACCACCACCACCAATATGCAATCCTGTTTCGGCGGAAAGATGGCTAGTGAGTGTAAATTTACCGAGTAATGGTTTTTGTGCATAAGATACTGGCATAATTATTTTCCACCTTCAGCTTTATGATAAGCAATAATTGATTCAATTAATTGAACTAGACGCTCAAAATCTTCTTTGCTATGAACTTTGTCAATAGCTGCTGACATCACTTCACCTAATGGTTTAGCTGCTTTTTGTCTAGCTGCGGCATAAGCTAATTTTGGCTTCAATAGAACTACTTCTGTTTCAATTGTAGCAAATTCACCTGTTTCAGCTAACTCAGATTTTAACCGATTTACGGCATCTAAGAATTTACGAACTTGGTTAGTTTCTAGCCTTTGTTGCTTCAGATAAGATCCAAATCTTTCTGCGTGTCTAACCAAATCACGTATATTATATGATTTTAAATCGGCTGTTAAGTTGTGAATGGTTTTAATGATTTCCTCCACAATGTTTTGAGGTTCATTCATATTCGATGGGGGATTTGATAACTTAGAGTTTGCTGATAGAGATTTGGGTTTTGGTTTAGTTGTTTCTGACATAATATTTATCAACGATTTAAAAGTTCAATCCAAGTGGCTATAGCTCGAAAATATGGAGCGTTATAGGGACTTTTCAAGGAAGTCCGAAAATCAACATCATCTAACATATCTTTGGGTAATCTCGCTAAAGTATAAGCGATTTTTGGTAAATGCAAATAGTAGCGGGTGTTTAAAGCCTCCTCTGATTTATTATTGTCTTTAAACTTTTTCAATGCCTGCTCTTGTATTTGTGCAGTGAGCAGCAGGTTACGTACAAAGTTACGGGAATAATCTATTCCTATATTTTTTTGTTTTACTTTTTTAACAAATGGGAATATACCTAAAATATTAGGTTTGACTTCCTGATTAGCATACTTTTCATTTATCTTATCAAACTCTGTTATTTTAGGATTTCCTAGCCATTCATCCCATTTAAAAACTTGACCAAATAAACCTAAACTATCTCTGCCATTTGCTTTAGCAGCATCTTCAGCTTCTCCTGATGAACTAGCAGCTTGATAAAGGGGAAATTTTATATCCTCAATACTGATTCCACCTGATAAAGTAATATCATGATTATAACCTGTGTAAGCCCGAAATGATTGGTAAATATCAAAAGCTAATTCTACAATTTCATTCCATGCACCACTGATAAATAAATCATCACCACCAGCGTATATAAATAGTACATTTAATCTTTCGTTATTGGGGTTTAGCTGTTTAATCTTATCTGGAATATTAGATTGTCTTTGTGCTGCCAAGCTGTTGAGATAAACTTTAAAGAAATAACTCATTTGGCGAGAAAGTCCAGCAATTCTGGGTAATGTATGATTGTTTTCTTCCAAACCTTCTGCAAAAATTCTTCCTAATCTATCTACATCCATACGCAGATAGCCGACTCTAGGAATTGCACCAGCTTTTTTAGCTGCTTCTGCCATTTCTTCAGCACGAATAAATCTTCCTGGTTCTACTTCACTTTCTTTACCATAGTTACCTAATAATAAAAGTAGACTTTTTTCTAATTGATAATGATTTAATTCCCAATCATTAACAAGAAAAACTGTTTCATCATTTTGAGCGAATTTGACTGCGTGTTCCCACTTTGTAAAAAAATAGTAGTAGTAGCCAGGAAGATAAACTCTATCTACATGACCTTTGATATTTGATCTCTTAGAACGTAATACAACGTTAACATCAAATAAATTCTCACCTAATTCAAACATAGTACGACACACCCAGCAAGCTGGAGAAGATTCTAAGTTAAGGCGAATTAACGGTTTTAACTTAGGCAAATCATCTCGATGGCAAACTCTGCATGGTTCATGTGCTGTAGTTTCTTGAATAAACAAATTAATTTGATTGCTAAATTTACAAGCTTTTTGATTAGCTAAATCTTTAGTGAGTTTAGTCCAATAATATGCAAATTTTTTCTCTTTTAAATCTTTGATTGGTACAGATATACAATCAATCGCTAAAAAGAGCTTTCCTTGGAATGTATGTAACAACCATTCATTAAATTTTTGTCGTACTTTTTTGATTGACTCTTGGGCAAAAAGTAAATTACCAGATGCAATTAAATAGAAGTTACCTCCACCTGCATAAATTATATTAGTATTCGGAATTTGTAAATCTTCCAATAGTTGCTGTACTACTTCTTGGATGACTAATTCTAAATAAAAACTTCTTGCTCTTAGCGATTTAAGCGCACCATCAGAAGAAATAGTATATATAAATTTTTGAATCCCTGACAAGTCACCAGAAATTAAAGTAATATTTTCAGATTCAGGATTATTCACCAAAGCTGCTGCAATTGCAGCTGTACTTTTTACTATGTCTATTAAGGCCACATCACATTCTCCAAAACTGAGACATGAGCCGAACTTTTCTAAAATTGCTAGTAAATAAGATAAATTATTCCAGTTATCTTGAAGCTTATCGAAAATTTGATGTTTGATTGTGTTCTGAAATGAGTTAATATCTTGGTCACTTGGTTTTTGAGGTAATGGATAAGGAATTTTAGGATACTCTCTATGTTCATTTTTTGTTGCTTGTAATCTATGATAATGTTGATTTTCCGAATTTTGTCTTTGTCCATCCGGTAAATTTACCTTGTCAAACAATAAGCGTAATACTCCAATTGTATTGTCGTTCCAAGCTAATATTTTCTTTGCTTTTGTAACTTCTGAATGTTCTTGATGAAGAGGAGGATGATCACATTTAGCCCACTTCGCTAAAACTGCGATCGCTTGTTGAACAACCTGTAATGCAATTTGATAACTTGTCACCATAAATACTTCTCATTACTAAAACTTCAAATCTTATCTGGATTGGGATAGTAAGTGATCGCCCCCTACAGCACAAATCCCCTACCCCGCACCCAACTCCACCAAACGCAGTGCCAAAGCCTGCACCATTGGACGCTCGGATACATCCTCACCTCGTTGTAGCCTATGAACTCTACCTTTAAGCATAGGTGTTTTTTCTTCAATGTAATCACTGGAACTATTACAATTGCTGTAAATAATTGCTACAACTTGTAAACTCAAAGACTCACATAACTCTTTCCAAGGCAAAATTTCACTATCATCCTTGACTAAAATCACCGTATGAGTAGCTGCTGCCATGATTAAACGGTTTTCTTCAGAAATTTTACCACCAACATCAAACACCAGTATCGGTGTATTTATACTCCTAATCTCTTGTATTTTCAGTTTGGCAAATTCTGGTGTAAATCCGGCTTTGTATTCTGCCTTTAATTTTTGGGCTAGGTCTGCATCACGTCGCGCAGTTTCCCCATACCAAGAACCATCTCCATCTGGACAACCAGAGATAAAGTAAGATTCCGGTGCACGGGGAATTTTTAATAACGCCTGTTTTAGACCCTCCCGGAAGCAAGTTTTTCCCGTATTCGCAAAGCCACAAATCACTACCTTCACACCTGGTAGCTGTGGCGATCGCACATAATCCAATACATCTCCAACCTGATATTTTGAATGCTTACTGATAGTTACTACATACCTATCCAAACCTTTATCACCGATTTTAGGATCGAAAAGAGCGATCGCGTCATATAACTTAGATAACTTATCAGCTAAGACTTGACTAACAAGTACAGATGTACGTCCATTGATTTTAATCAGGGGACCACCTGTTAGTTGCCCTAAAGCAATCATTTCATCTAATCGTGCAGATGCATCACGAACGATTTGGTCACCAGTAGTTAGGGTAAGACCAAATCCTACCTTCAGGATGTCACCCTCTAAATTGATATGATATGTACTCATAAATCTGAGTTGGAGTAATCAATGAAAATTTAGTCAATACTGTGATTACTTTTATAAGCCAATTTTAATCAATTAAATCTCCTAACTGATAAACAGGATTATGTGTAATACAAATTACATACTTACCCAATTTAGGGTCATAAAATCCTATAGCTCCATAAATATGTGCCAGTTTATGCGCCAGTACAAAAGCTACAGGGATAGACACGGGTCCATTAATCTTGAGTAATTGGCCTCCTGATAATTCTCCTAACCGTGCCATCTCTTCCAATCGTACCGCAGCATCTTTGACAATCTGGTCATTTTGAGCCGGTTGACCAAAACCAATCTGTAATATTCCGTCTTGCGAGCTAATTTTGTAAGTAGTCATAGATTAAACTTTTAAACCAATGGCTAAAATCATATATGGTACTGGAAGAAGCTTATTCCAAAGTATTCTACGTTATAAATGTAGCTAGAGTAATCATTCCATGTCAGAACTTATCTTTACCGACCTTCCACAAGTAGAATTACTACAGTGGTTAGCGCGTGGTTCTCTTAAGCAAAGCCTATTGCGTTCCATTCGTTTATGGGTTTGGCTACGTTTTCTGTATGGAGATAATCCAGAGAGATCAGCATTAAAAAATGGCTTTACCCTGTCAGACTGGCGGGAAGCCTTCTTTTCTCCTTCACATCCAAAAGGAGAAACAACTGCCAAATTTCATGACTCCAACTGCCATTGTGCTAAAACTGTTGCAGATTGGCTGTTTAATGAAAACACAGGATTATCGGAATTAGAATGGAAGCGATCGCTCCTTGCTCATCTTGGTATATCTCAGATCCACTCACAAAATATACAACTAACCTCATCATCTAAAAATATTTACATTGTGCAATCTGTAGCCGATTTAGACCAATTACTACAGCAACAACTATTTGCAGTTACTCGGCGTTCTCTCCAAGCAGATTTAACGCTATTGGCAGAATTAGGCTGGCTGCAATATCAAAATGAAAAATATTATCTCGTCCAGAAATTACCATCTCGTTCTATCATCACCAAAATCCACAGCAATGAACTAGATTTTCTCAATCAAGCAGATTTAGCGGAAATTGCCAGCAACCTATCTCACAAAATCTCTGGTGTGCAACGCTTTTTCTTTAAACTTGACTACATTGTTACTGCCAATGATGAAGTTGGAGATTGGCAGTACGAGTTAAAACAATTGTGGGAACAAAAACCAGTTCCACCGATTAAATTAATTTACGATAGTGCCAGGCTAGGAAAAAGTGTAGAATGCTTGATTTACCCAGTCTGTATTTACTATGTTCAGCGTGCCGTATATCTTTGTGGCTTTGGGCAAAGTCCTGAGCGCAAAACAGATTGGTATAATTACCGTTTAGATAGAATTCAAAAAATTACATCTATAACCTGGAATCATCCACAACTTCCGCAAATACTGCAACAATGCTACTACAGAAGAAATTTACCTACTCCAGAGGAAATTGAATGGGAAATGTCGCAAGCCTGGGGTTTTGACTTCTATTTGCCATCTAAATTGATGTTGTTACGATTTGAGCGAGACTATCATGACCGTTATATTGAAAATACCTTTCGCCATGATACTTTTAAACTTATTTCTTACTCAAAAGCCCAGAACCTAATCCGTCAGTCTAAGCTCCAAAGCGCACAAAAGCAAGCATTGTTACAAATTTTAACTAATCGCTCTCCACAAGATGCTTACTACCAAGTCAAGTATCGTGATGGGGATAATAATGTAATTATGCGGTTAAAAGCATGGCGACCAAAAGTAGAAGTGTTAATGCCCCAAGACTTACGCGAAAGGATAGCTGCTGACATTGCGAAAGAACAGGAATTTTATTTAGTGAGTAAATTACAGTAAAATTGTAACCAGAACAGAAATTGACATCTCAATTCTCCCTTTTTATTAGTTAAATGCTTGTAATTAAACTTATTAACAAATAAAAATTATAATGCCTAAACAATCATTACAACCATCTGATCAACAAAAAACACATCTCAGTGTTCCTACAAAAACAGAATTAGTTGGACTTGAGTTTACTTTAATTCCAGAAAAAAATACCAGCATTTATGCTCAATATACAACTAATCTACATGCCTGGTTTTTAGAACAAGTACGCATGATAGACCCTCAACTTTCCTCATATTTACATGATGGAGAATCAGAAAAACCTTTTACCTTATCTGCTTTAAATAGAGAATTATTTAGTAATGGCAATCAAATACAATTAAAAGCTAATGATTCTTATACTTGGTATGTAACTCTATTATCTAATAGGGTAATTATCTGGTTGAATCAATGGTTGACACAATTACCATCTACTGTAAATTTGCACAATTTATCGTTAAAAATCAGCTCTTGTAAAATTATTCATCCCCCTACTACATATCTAGAATTATTAAACTCAACTTATAACAAAAATCTAAGTTTAACATTTTTAAGTCCTACAAGTTTTCGGCATAAAGGCCATCATTTACCTTTACCTATTCCAGTAAATGTGTTTCATAGCTATTTACGACGTTGGAATAATTTTTCTAGTCAACCTGTAGACCAAGAAGAGTTTTTAGATTGGATAGAACACCATGTGTTGATTTCTCGTCATTATCTTGATTCTAGTAAAATTTTAGCTGGGAAGAAAGGAGCAGTAACAGGCTTTACAGGAGCAATTGAATTTAGTTTAACTAAAACAGCTAATAGCAAACCAGAATATGAAAAATTATTCTATGCTTTAGGAAAGTTAGCTCCATACTGCGGAACTGGACATAAAACCACCTTTGGATTAGGTCAAACTTGTTGTGGTTGGCCAGCAGAAAACATTTCACCAGTTCTCAATCCAGGAAATGTTCTTTTAGCACAAAGGATAGAAGAATTAACAGACGTGTTCAAAGCTCAACGTAAACGTACAGGAGGAAAAAGAGCCACAGAAATAGCAGAAAAATGGGCTACTATTTTAGCTCGACGAGAAATGGGTGAATCCTTAGACGTTGTAGCGAAAGACTTAGAAATGCCTTATGAAACAGTAAAGACTTATGCTAAGTTAGCTAGACGAGCTTTAAAGAGCAACTAATTTATTATATTTAAACATTCTTCATTAAATTTTTATTGACAGGCAATGAATAAAATTTTATACTTACACTTAATGAATTTTGGCAAACCTATAGTGGGGGCAAAAACCCTGGGGGTCTGTCAAATCGCCAGAACCTTGAAAACTAAATAGTTTTAGCGTTTTCACAGTTTCAGTCGATAGGTTTGGCAAAGTCTGAAATTGAGTTTTTCATGAGGTCTGCCAAAATCTCGCCTAGAGTCCGCTTATATCAACAGTTTCAGATGGCGGACTTTCCACCAAACTAATCCCCGCAAGGGGACTGAAACGTGTGTGGCGATCGCATCTTTCACAGCATTAAACTTTCCACCAAACTAATCCCCGCAAGGGGACTGAAACTCCTATCCACAGCCGAATAGCGGCTGAATTAAAAACTTTCCACCAAACTAATCCCCGCAAGGGGACTGAAACCAACCGTAGTTGCAATTTGAGCAAAAGACATTTTACTTTCCACCAAACTAATCCCCGCAAGGGGACTGAAACAAGAATTATGATTTCCCAGAGAAACCTGAACGTGTTCTTTCCACCAAACTAATCCCCGCAAGGGGACTGAAACGCTAAAGAACTATACCTTGATTCCTCAACTATTCGACTTTCCACCAAACTAATCCCCGCAAGGGGACTGAAACAAATCACTATTAATGCTAAAAATAATGCTGAATGTCTTTCCACCAAACTAATCCCCGCAAGGGGACTGAAACACAATCCAAACAGGCAAGAGAACGGAAAAAGGTAACTTTCCACCAAACTAATCCCCGCAAGGGGACTGAAACTTAATTGACTCTACTGCTAAGGGTAGTGGAGCTAGCTTTCCACCAAACTAATCCCCGCAAGGGGACTGAAACAACTCAAAGTCAGGTTGGAGGATTCTAGCTCCTTCTCTTTCCACCAAACTAATCCCCGCAAGGGGACTGAAACACTAGATCAACATTATAATAATCATTGATTCTACCTTTCCACCAAACTAATCCCCGCAAGGGGACTGAAACATTCTAATGTAAATAGTTTTGATTCTCTATCTTCTAGTGCTTTCCACCAAACTAATCCCCGCAAGGGGACTGAAACACCAGAATAGAGGATCTTGACCGCTACCATTAATAGCTTTCCACCAAACTAATCCCCGCAAGGGGACTGAAACACCACAGTAAAAGCTTCATCTATCATTTGTAATTGCTTTCCACCAAACTAATCCCCGCAAGGGGACTGAAACGTTCTATCGGAGGTTTGAATTTTAGGGTTGTTAACCTTTCCACCAAACTAATCCCCGCAAGGGGACTGAAACTTGCCAGTTTTGCCCAGAAAAAAAATATTTACTCGCTTTCCACCAAACTAATCCCCGCAAGGGGACTGAAACCAAAGAGAATTAAAGTTCCTGCTCCTGGATCTAAACAGCTTTCCACCAAACTAATCCCCGCAAGGGGACTGAAACAACCATTGCGACCGGGTAAACCATCACGCCCCGGTGACTTTCCACCAAACTAATCCCCGCAAGGGGACTGAAACAGATAACATTCACCAAAGCCAACACCTAATAATTCTCTTTCCACCAAACTAATCCCCGCAAGGGGACTGAAACCGAACATGGACTTTGCCAATTATTTGAAATGGCCATCTTTCCACCAAACTAATCCCCGCAAGGGGACTGAAACTTCGATGTCAGTTAGGAATTGATTCATCTATTATTTCTTTCCACCAAACTAATCCCCGCAAGGGGACTGAAACGTAGATATTTTTATTAAACCAGTGTCCAGGTTTAGCTTTCCACCAAACTAATCCCCGCAAGGGGACTGAAACTTAAGGAGATTATAAAGGTAGGTTTCATCAGAAGTAGCTTTCCACCAAACTAATCCCCGCAAGGGGACTGAAACAAAATTCTGCTGCAATCTTTACAGTAGAATTGTTGACTTTCCACCAAACTAATCCCCGCAAGGGGACTGAAACATCTTTCAATACCATTAAGATCGATATAAGTAGAACTTTCCACCAAACTAATCCCCGCAAGGGGACTGAAACTTGTTGTTTCTAACTTTAACAACATATCTCATGACCTTTCCACCAAACTAATCCCCGCAAGGGGACTGAAACAGCTAAAATACCAGCGTTTAGATTATCTGTGATTGTCTTTCCACCAAACTAATCCCCGCAAGGGGACTGAAACGAAAGCTGATGATGAAAAACAGGAGATTATTAAAACCTTTCCACCAAACTAATCCCCGCAAGGGGACTGAAACTTTATTAATGCCGCCAATCTTCCACGCGATCGCATCTTTCCACCAAACTAATCCCCGCAAGGGGACTGAAACCTCCCAAAGGGTTCAGGAATAGAAAACAGATTTGGGATGCTTTCCACCAAACTAATCCCCGCAAGGGGACTGAAACAGTTTGTCTCTGGGAGATAATCTATGAATAGATATCTTTCCACCAAACTAATCCCCGCAAGGGGACTGAAACAAGCCCAAAGCATTGAAGAGACGCTTAATAGCACCTTTCCACCAAACTAATCCCCGCAAGGGGACTGAAACAGTAACCACCGCTTACCAATGTTTTGGTAATGGCATTGGACTTTCCACCAAACTAATCCCCGCAAGGGGACTGAAACAATTTTTATAGAATCCTCTGAGGTGGCTAACCATTCCTTTCCACCAAACTAATCCCCGCAAGGGGACTGAAACCTTTTTTACTTCGCATCAATCCAGAATCAATAAAAGACTTTCCACCAAACTAATCCCCGCAAGGGGACTGAAACTTAGGTTTTTTGTAAATTACGTCTCCGACTCTGTACTTTCCACCAAACTAATCCCCGCAAGGGGACTGAAACCTCCAGGCTCTTAAAGCACCTTTTTCCGTACCAATAATCTTTCCACCAAACTAATCCCCGCAAGGGGACTGAAACATGTCAATTTCCGCAGCTGACGACGGCACTTGAGCTTTCCACCAAACTAATCCCCGCAAGGGGACTGAAACTTCAACAGGTTTTTATCTTCCAAATACTGTTTAATCTTTCCACCAAACTAATCCCCGCAAGGGGACTGAAACTTCCCCATAAATCTCTCCAGAGAGGTATTCTAGACTTTCCACCAAACTAATCCCCGCAAGGGGACTGAAACTTTCTGAATTTACTACCTCAACGATCAGTCAAGTTAACTTTCCACCAAACTAATCCCCGCAAGGGGACTGAAACTTACCTTTTTTCCGATTAGTGCGTGTGGTTTGGCTTTCCACCAAACTAATCCCCGCAAGGGGACTGAAACATCTTAAAACCAAGTGGATGGTAGTTTAAGAATTGTCAACTTTCCACCAAACTAATCCCCGCAAGGGGACTGAAACAATCAAAGGGTTTACCTGTTTGAAACAGGTTTACTTTCTTTCCACCAAACTAATCCCCGCAAG
>DATGXB010000161.1:0-3107 GCA_035299225.1 Nostocaceae cyanobacterium
CCCTCTTCCATCACTTTCGACAACACAAAATTTGAAACTTTTATTTTGCCAGGCTTTCAGCAATTTATTAAGATTAGGAAATATTTTTGATATTTTGTGAGTGATAAACACTGAAAGCTCTACTATAGCTGGATTTGACCATGAGAAAATAATTTTCCTGATTTCCCCTTTGACGGAACAGGGTTATAAGTAGTTGTGCAAAATTAATTTCCTACGTGGAGTCAGGCAATAGGCAACAGGCAACAGGCAACAGGAAAAAAGTTTGGGTAATTAATTCTGCTTAATTACTTAATAATCCATTTTAATTTTTGAAAAACCTCAATACAACTTACTTCCCTGTTTCCCACTAGATAAAAAAATAGAGACATTGATCACAACATCTCTAACAATTGAAAAAATTACAGCACGTTTCAGGTAAATGAGGTACAAACTGAAACTGAAAACTCAGACAGGAAAAGGTTTTCCCTTCTGCCTCCTGCCTTCTGCTGTAGATTGCTAATCTTTAACCCAAGTTGCTAGTTATGTAGTAGAGGCTGGTAATAGGTGATGAAAATCCTATTTCCATCCTGTAAATCCTTAAATCCTAAACATCCTGATTCAGACAACAGCACCATCAGATTCTTCTTCCAAAGAAGGAGTGCGTAAATCTTCCACCAAAGCTTGTATTTCGGGGGGTGGGGGTGGGGTAAGACGAGATACCACCAAAGTAACTATAAAATTCAGGATCATTCCTAATGTACCAATCCCTTCAGGAGAAACGCCAAAAAACCAAGGTTGCCAACCACCAAACTTGACACCAATGATATAAATCATCGTAAAAATTAAGCCAGATAACATTCCGGCGATCGCCCCTTGGGAGTTTGTCCGTTGATCAAAAATCCCCAAAACTATCACAGGAAAGAAACTTGCAGCCGCTAACCCAAAGGCAAAAGCCACAACTTCACTTACAAACCCTGGCGGATTTACCCCAAAGTAACCAGCTAACACCAAAGCAAAACCCACCATGATCCGTCCTACAAACACCCGTTTTTGTTCGGAAGCACTACTATCAACAATCCGATAATAGATATCATGGGCGATAGAACTAGATATTACCAACAACAAACCGGATGCAGTAGACAAAGCCGCAGCTAACCCACCAGCTGCCACCAAAGCCACCACCCAAGGCGGTAGTTTAGCGATTTCTGGAGTAGCTAAAACAATAATGTCTTTATCAATGATGATTTCATTAGTGTTTTTATCTGGAGTTAACTGCAAAAGTCCATCTTTGTTTTTATCATCAAATTTCAACAGTCCAGTTTTTTCCCACTTATTAGCCCAGTCTAGTTGTTGTATTTCGGTTACGGTGTGATTATGTAAAGAATCAATCAAATTATAACGGGCAAACATTGACAAAGCCGGTGCTGTGGTGTAAAGAATGGCAATAAATAATAAAGCCCAACCCGCAGAAGTCCGTGCTGCTTTCACATTAGGAACAGTATAAAACCGGACGATAATATGAGGTAAACCTGCTGTACCCACCATTAAGGCGATAGTGGTAAACAGGACATCAATCATAGATTTAGTAGTAAAAGGCTGAGTATATTCCTTAAAACCTAAATCTAGTTGAACTTGATTAAGTTTTGTGGCCACATCACCAAAAGTAAATGCTAACTGGGGGATGGGATTACCGGTTAAGATAAAAGCGATCGCAATTGCGGGGATCAGATAAGCCACAATCAGAACACAATATTGGGCTACTTGCGTCCAAGTAATCCCTTTCATCCCACCCAAAACAGCGAAAAACCCGACAATTATCATCCCGATAATTACGCCAGTATTGATATCAACTTGTAAAAAGCGGCTAAAAACTATGCCCACACCCCGCATTTGTCCAGCTACATAAGTGAGAGAAATAAAAATTGCCGCTATCACTGCCACAATTCGGGCTTGATTAGAATAATAGCGATCGCCTACAAAATCAGGAACCGTATATTTACCAAACTTACGTAAGTACGGAGCTAATAATAAGGCTAATAACACATAGCCCCCAGTCCAACCCATCAAAAAAATTGAACCATCATAACCCGCAAAAGAAATTATCCCCGCCATAGAGATAAACGAAGCCGCAGACATCCAATCAGCAGCCGTGGCCGCACCATTAGCAATAGACGGTATCCCTTGACCAGCAACAAAAAATTCCTTAGTATCTTTAACTCTGGATTGCCAACCAATATAAATGTAGAGAGCAAAAGAAATTCCTACTAATATAATCGTCCAAACTTCAACTGACACTATTTTTCCTCACTTCTTAATATTATACTTGCGTTCTAACTTGTTCATTTGCCAAGCGTAAATAAAAATCAATCCCACAAAAATTATGATTGACCCTTGCTGCGCCATCCAAAAACCCAAAGGTACACCAAAAAAGCGGATAGTATTTATTGGCTGTACCAGCAAAATACTTAAAACTAGGGATACCAACACCCACACAGTTAAAAGATTCCGAATTAAAACAGTATTAGCACGCCAATATGCCCGGCGTTGATTTTCATCCATTGTTTTTTATCGTTAGTGCAAAAAAGATAATATCAGGAAGCCAAGCTTTTGCAACAAACTCATGTATATTTTTGTGAAGTTTTATTCAAAATTAATAATAAATCAGAGCAAATATTGTCACCTTTACACGGTGATCTAAAATCACACCCTGACATTTCAGTTATTAACAAAAATAGAAAAGATCGGAAAATTACTGGGGTAGTGATAAAAATGTAGTGATAAACAAGAATATCAAGGAAAAGCTATTAGTATATTTATCAGTTTTACATATTAATTTTAGCAAAATCCACCGTTCATGAATAAATTTCACCAAAACTCAGTTTTGCTATATAGCTATATAATTGTAGACATACTGCTTTAATAATTAATTTTAAATATACTGGCACATTCAGTAATTAAGTTGGCGAGAAAAATTATTTACGTCATTGGATCATTTATTTTTTGGAATACTCTAATTAATTCTGCTTTCCTACTTATGACATCTACTAACCTTGTTTCCGATGTGGCTCAAATCATGTTGTTAAGAACGGTAAGATCCATAATCAAAAACCCAAATATAAATGTAAAGA
>DATGXB010000162.1:0-49419 GCA_035299225.1 Nostocaceae cyanobacterium
TCCTTTGAGGACGGCTTTTTGGTAGAATAGTGGAAACAGGCAGGGCATTGTCTGTTGGGCGAGATAGTGTAAGACGGGGTAGACCTGCAACTGTTGTTTGAACCCAGAATCTCCGCACTTTTAGGGCGGGGAGTATGTCAAGTAACTATACTCTATAACTAAAAAGGATGCATAATCATGCATCCCCTTTGATCTTATACCTTATTTTTCAATGCTTTTCCTTCTCCATTGCGGGAAAGATTGTACATGATGGTTTGCTGATTATTTTTCATTTCTGGTGAAGAATAGTGAGCAATGATAAATATTGGTAGGGTGAGAGTTAGTAGAGCGATCGCTGTTCCCACAATGTCTGCCAAGCGATGGGAATATGTGTCGGGAGGATTGGCAGACTGGCTATTTGAGTTCATACAAAGTTGGAGTTGGTCAAATCTCTTGTTAGGTTTACTCCACTAAATAGCATTAACGCTATTTTAGCAGTTTTCGTTATTTCCATTATGTATCACTAAAGAATCTTATCCTGTTCGGTAAGTGGCATACTTGATTATGATAAATGCTAATTTTATTACAAAGAAATTAACAAAGTTTTGTTGCAGACTTCTGTAGTCTTGATTACAATTTTTTCCCTGGCAATTGTCAGGAATGCTTAACATAGTGATGGCGATCACAGATTTATAAACTACTGAATGTTAACCAATTGCATTTCACACAACTGAGTTAGTTGATGAAATACATAATAAGTATAGCATCCAAAACAGCTTTTGGTAATGGTGTTTGCTCTGATATTCCTGGGTTGGATACATCTAGCAAATAGGGAAAGTTTACTTAAGGGGCAAAGTCTTGTGCATCTATCTACTGTAGTAATGCTCATAGGTAAATAATCCTAGTGTAAGGAGGCAGGAGGCAGGAGGCAGGAGGCAGGAGGGAAGAAGGTTGATTAAATAGCAATTTTCAGGTTTTTCAACTGGATGATTATTTCCGTCATGCTGCACTAGACATAATTGAAAGGATATTAATTGAATGAGAACTTATCATTAAAAAATAAGGTAATTATGCCTGGATTTCGTGATATTTAGAAAATTAGGGAACAGGGAACAGGCAATAGGGAATAGGCAATAGGGAACAGGGAACAGGGAACAGGGAATAGGCAATAGGCAATAGGCAATAGGCAAAAGTCATCATTAGTCATTAGTCATTAGGGAATTTATTGTTATTTCCTCCCTGCCCCTCTGCCCCCCGTCCAGCGTTCGGCTTTACTGTTCCTGCCAGTAGACCTCTGCCCTCCCTGCCCCCTGCCTCTTTCTGCCTCCTCACAGTAGTGTGATTTGCATTGACAAAATTGCTCTTTTAACCCTTGCTATAGACTTTCATTGGTTCTTTGATAAACCGGATGTAAAGATGTTTGAAGGTGGATTTAATTACACGGGGTAAAGCGAAATCAATAGGCATTAATGTATCTGGTAAACGCCAATCTGGGATTTGTAAAGCGGCTGGTGTTAAAATTGGAAAATCAATTTCTGTGAGTTCGGGACAAATTCCTAAACGTTGGGAAGCGGCGATAGTGGGGACTTGTTCTGGTGCAACTTGGAGAATTTCTAACATTGCCCGATCTAAAGCAAAAACATTAGGTGAAGCGGCTAAAACTCCTAAATGCCGGGGTTCTCCACCACTAGGGCCATTACCTTCATGACCAATAATGCCATCTAAAATAGTTAAACTAGGATTAATTGCTCTAGCTGTTTCTACTAACATTTCTCCAAATCTTTGAGCATCTTTTCCTGCTTCTAAATGCCACCAAGCTTTCATTTTACCAGGGACGCAACCAAATAAATTTTTAACTCCTAAAGTTAAGGTTAATTGCACATGAGATTTAACTTTAGGTAAGTTAATTACTACATCTGCATCCATAGCTTCTTTACAGAGTAACAGATGATTAAAGTTGTCGTTTACGGTTTGGTAACGCTGTCCGTGAAATTCAACTATGGGGAGATTTAATTTTTCTAAAATCGGTAAATAACCATTAGCCTCGGCGACTCCTTTAGCACTACCAAAAGCAGGACTATCACCTAAAAATGGTTTTCCACCAACTTCTATTACCATTTGGGCTACAGCTGCCACTAATTCCGGGCGGGTGGTACATTCTTTAGTAGGACGAGCGCCTGTGAGGAGGTTTGGTTTAAGTAGGACGCGATCGCCTTTTTTGACAATCGCACTCATCCCTCCAAAGGGTTCTAACACTCTTTCTAAGGATTCCCGTAACATATCAGGGGCGTAGGATGTAGCTTTAATCAAGCTTACAGAGGGCTTTTGAGACATGATCAAAAATTGCGTTAGGTGAAAATAGAAACAAGAAGCAAAACTTCTCTTTCTATTTTCCGCTAATTCTCCTATTATTGCTCAGATTGGTTGCTGAGAGGTAAAATTACACTCATCTGCTCTAAATTCAGCACTTGAGCTAATTCTGTTTCTGTCATCAGTCCCTTTTCTAGCACAATCTGCCGCAGTGATTTACCAGTTTCTAAAGATTCTTTTGCTACAGCCGCAGCGTTAAGATAACCGATATGGGGGTTAAGGGCGGTAACTAATGCCAAACTACCTTCTGCATAGGCTAAACATCTGTCTTTATTGGCAGTAATTCCACTGATACAACGTTGGGTTAAGGCGTTAATTGTGTTACCCAAAATTTCGATGCTGTGAATTAAATTATAGGCGATGAGGGGCATCATTACATTCAATTCTAATTGTCCTGCTTGAGCTGCGAGTGCGATCGCCTGATCATATCCCATCACCTGAAAGCATACCATTGATGTCATCTCTGCCATGACCGGGTTATATTTTCCGGGCATAATGGAAGAACCAGGTTGAACTGGGGGAAGTTGTATTTCTTTTAAACCAGTTTTTGGCCCTGAGTCCATCAACCGCAAGTCATGGGAAATTTTGGCTAAGTCTTGGGCTAAGTTACGCACAGCCCCGGAAACGTTGACAAAAGCAGACATACTCTGCATAGCAGCCATTAAATGCGGTGCAGGTTGTAAAGGAAATTCAGTTAAATCTGCTAAAACTTGCACTACACGCGCCCGATATTCAGGATGGGTATTTAAACCTGTACCTGCTGCACTTCCACCTAAACCCAAAACCATCAAATCCCCAGAAGCGGTATATAAACGGTTTTGATGTTCTGTTAAAATATAAGCCCAAGCGCGGAAGTTTTCACCTAAACGCACAGGAACAGCATCTTGTAAATGGGTTCTTCCTGATTTAACAATGTGTTGAAATTCTTCTGCTTTAGCTTCTAAACTAGAAATGGCTAATTCTAAAGCTGGATGTAAAGTTTTGCTAAGTGCCAATAATCCACCAATGCGGATCGCTGTGGGAATAACATCATTAGTAGATTGTCCATAATTGACATGATCATTAGGGCTAACCCGTTTATAATTGCCCTTTTTATCACCTAATATTTCTAAAGCGCGATTTGCTAAAACTTCATTCACGTTCATGTGGTGAGAAGTGCCTGCACCCGCTTGATAGACATCCACCACAAACTGATCACGTAAATTACCGGTGAGGATTTCATTAGCTGCTTGAATGATGGCTTGACTGACATCTTGGGGGATACAACCGAGTTCACCGTTAACAATAGCTGTAGCCTTTTTGATATAAATACAAGCGTCTATGTATGTAGGTAAAGGTTTAATGCCACTGATAGGAAAGTTTTCAACTGCGCGATCAGTTTGAATACCATAATAAATGTGATCAGGAATGGAGCGATCGCCCATCGAGTCGCGTTCAATGCGAAAATCTGTATAATCAGTCATGATGTGGAGCTAATATCAATCTTCTACTTGATAGCCTAATTCAGCTAATCTTACCCGTGAATGTCGCCATTTTGGTTGGACTTTCACAAATAATTCTAAGTAAACTTTCCCAGCAATTAATTTTTGGATTTGTTCCCGTGCTGCGCTGCCAATAGATTTTAACATTGTGCCACCTTTACCGATCAATATCCCTTTTTGAGAATCCCTTTCAACATGAATTGTGGCTAATACACGGGTAATAGTTGGCGTTTCTTCTACGAGGTCAATAGCGATCGCTACTGAATGGGGTACTTCTTCCCTGGTTAATAGCAATATCTGTTCCCGGATCAATTCCCCCATGATAAAGCGTTCTGGTTGGTCTGTAACTAAATCTGGTGGGTAATAATATGGGCCTGGTTCTAAATTGCCAATTAATAATTGTTGTAGCTGTAGTAAACCTGTACCATTTTTAGCAGAAAATTTTCCGTTCTGCCATTGATGCGATGCAGCCAATTGAAAATAACTATCATCTATTGGTTGGTAATTAGTTGGCTGTTGATCAATTTTGTTGATACCTAAAATTACAGGTGTGTGACTGTGGCTGAGTAAATCGGCAATATAGCGATCGCCACTTCCACATTCTACTGTCCCATCTACCACGAATAACACGACATCTACCGATTCAATCGCTATTTTGGCATTTTGTACCAAAACTTCCCCTAATTGATGATGAGGTTTATGTATTCCTGGTGTGTCTACAAAAATTAACTGCGCGTCAGCAGTAGTTAAAATCCCTCTGAGGCGATTTCGTGTGGTTTGCGCTACTGGAGATGTAATAGCAATTTTTTGTCCTACCAATTCATTCATTAAAGTAGATTTACCGACATTAGGACGGCCAATAATGCCAATAAAACCTGATTTAAAACCAGGAGGAGCTTGAGGAATTGTCACTTCTCCTGCATTAGAGAAAGTATAATTATCAACATTACTCACTTTTTGCTCCACCTTCAACTTTTACTACAGAACCAACTTAGTTTTGATTCCTAAACACAACAAATATAACATTACTTTGGCTGTTTGGACTCTGCTCTAGCTTTAATTTTTATCTACTGATGGTAATATATAGCAATTCTCTATCATAAGTGAAAAAAATCTATTACTTGTAGTCTAACTATACCAGTAATTTTACATATTTAGTGTTGATTGTCAGCTTTAAAGAGAATTAATCATCATAATCATTATTCTAGTTTTTGTTACTTTCTGAAAACTCAGACAGGAAAAGGCTTTCCCTCCTGCCTTCTGCCTTCTGCCTTCTGCCTTCTGCCTCCTGCCTCCTGCTATAAATATAAATCGAATCTTCGCAAAATTAATGTTTCAATAATTAACAATAAATTGTTGGTAATTTATTAATTCTTTACTAATTTTGGGTTTTTCTTTGTTCAACTCGACCTACTAAAATTATATTTACTATGTTTACCATCAGAGAAAAATTAGAGCCATCATTATTTCTATTAATACAGAGTAATTATCATTTCCAGAGCTAGAATTAGCAATGCTTATATGTGTTAATATTATTAATTAGAATTTTCAATGCTAAGGTTAGTAAGTATACCATTTAAAGCTTGCATTTTTGTGGTATGTATATTGCGTTTCAATAAAAAAATATTGATTTAAAGTACATTTGTTTTCAATAAGTTATAAAAATTTTTTGTAAAAAAAACATTCCTAAATATCTACATCAAACCTAATTTTCATCCTGAAAGTGTTTCTCTATCGAAAATAAATTCGGAAATATATTACACAGTAGTTTTTCCTTCTGCTTGAATTAAGTATTTTTACTCAAAAGTTAGTAGTAATTTTGTAAACTTACAAAAAGGGATAGTATATTTTCTAGGATTGTATTCTTATCAATTATGTAACAATGTATTTCAAAGAAGAGGATTGTTGAGTTACGAAATGATGGTACTGAACAATCCTGAAAACAAATCAAATCTAAACCAATTATATGCATAAAGTTCTCAATACCAAGATTTTGATTTTAGGTAGCTTTCTTGGCTTATCTAGCACTTTGTTTGCTGCCTCTCCAGCTTCCGCAAGCTTAATATTAGGTGGAAGCTCAACAAATAATGCCGGTTTGATTTCTAATACTTTAGGTTCAGGTTCTACATTATTAGGTGCGGTAGTTGGCTCTGACACCAGTGTGACAACCGGACTTTTAGGTACTCCAACTCAAATTATCGGAAATACCTTAGAAACTACCCTTGAAGCCACTTTAAATAATGGTTTAACTGCTACTCTAGAAGAAACCACTAATACGGATATTGGAGCGATCGTCGGAGCATCAACCGACTCTCAAACTGGTGTTACAATTGTTGACCCTAACCAGTTAGTTCCAGCTTTAATCTCCACTCTCAACAATCCTGAGAATCTTCTCCAACCAGACGGCCAATTAAATTTGGGAATAACAATTAACAATGAAGGCATAAATATAGACACTAACGCCGATTTAAGTTTAGGAATTGGTGACTTAGCCCAAGTTAACATCTGTTTAGATGGTAGCGCAAGTATTGGTAGTCCAGATGGTAGTAGCCTAGCTAACTGTCCCCAAAGCAACCAACATCAACAACCCACACAACCTAAAGAAGTTCCTGAACCTGCGGCTATTGGTAGTTTAGTTATAGTAGGAGCTTACTTACTTACACGTAAAAAATTAGCTGTCAACTTATAGTCAAAATAGGGTGCGTCAGACATCAGAAATGTATTTATTTGCATTATTTATCAAAACTGACGCACCGACAAAATCGCAGGGTAGTAGGGTGCATCAGACATCAGAAATATGTTAATTTGCATAAAGAGACTTGCAAATATTAGAAATGACGACACAAAAAGCACTTCAAGAAACACAGCATAATTTGTTTTTCTTGGTTGAGCGTAATCCTCTAGGAATAATTCAGTGGAATACAGCTTTCGAGGTGTTAGACTGGAATCCTGCGGCAGAAAGTATCTTTGGTTACACTAAACAAGAAGCACTCAACCGTCATGCAGTAGAACTAATAGTAACTGGTAGCAATAGAGAGTGTGTCAACCAATTAATGGCTGCATTACTCACGCAAGAGGGGGGAACTCGTTGCATCAATGAAAACTTCACGAAAAATGGTAAAATTATTACCTGCGAATGGCATCACACCCCTCTCATTGATTGTCAAGGAAAGGTTACTGGATTGTTGTCAATCGTTGAAGACATTACAAAGCACAAAAACACATATCTTACGGCTCATCAACAGATAGAAACAACCCTAAAAGAATCTCTTAAAGAATTAGCAGATATAAAATTTGCTTTAGACCAATCTTCTATTATTGCGGTGACAAATCATCTGGGAATTATTGAATATGTCAATGATAAATTTTGTCAAATATCCCAATATCAACCAGAAGAACTAATTGGTAAAAGCCATAAAATTATCAACTCTGGCTATCATCCCAAAGAATTTTTTCAAGAGATGTGGTTAACAATTAGTCAGGGGAGAGTTTGGAAAGGAGAAATTCAAAATTTAGCCAAAGATGGAACATCTTATTGGGTAGATACAACTATTGTTCCCTTGTTAGATGCTCAAGGTCAACCTCAACAATATGTGGCTATTCGTAACGATATTACTGCTCGCAAACAAACAGAAATAGCTCTAAATAAATCTCTCAAAGAGTTAGCAGATATAAAATTTGCTTTAGACCAATCTTCTATTATTGCGGTGACAAATCATCTGGGAATTATTGAATATGTCAATGATAAATTTTGTCAAATATCTCAATATCAACCAGAAGAACTAATTGGTAAAACCCATAAAATTATCAACTCTGGTTATCATCCCAAGGAATTTTTCCAAGAGATGTGGCACACTATTAGCCAGGGGAGAGTTTGGAAAGGAGAAATTCAAAATCTGGCGAAAGATGGAACATCTTATTGGGTAGATACAACTATTGTTCCCTTGTTAGATGCTCAAGGTCAACCTCAACAATATGTGGCTATTCGTAACGATATTACTGCTCGCAAACAAGCGGAAGCAGAACTTAGTAAGAAAGCAAAGGAACTTGAACAAGCTCTCAAAGAACTGCGACATACGCAATCGCAACTTATTCAAAGCGAAAAAATGTCTTCTCTGGGTCAAGTAGTAGCTGGAGTTGCTCACGAAATCAATAACCCAGTTAATTTTATTTTTGGTAATCTCAAACACGCTGACCAATATACTCAAAACTTACTCAAAATAATTGAACTGTACCAAACCCATTACCCAGAACCTGCTTTAGAAATTCAAGCAGAAGCTGAAAACATAGAACTAGAATTTTTACTCGAAGACTTGCCAAAACTATACTTTTCGATGAAAATTGGAGCAACCCGCATTAGCGAGATTGTGGCTTCTCTGCGTAATTTTTCCCGTCTTGATGAATCTGATTTAAAAGCGGCTAATGTACATGAGGGGATTGACAGTACCTTAATGATTTTAGAACATCGTCTAAAATCCAACCCAAAACGCCCCAAGATTTTAGTCATCAAAGAATATGGTAATTTGCCTTTAGTTGAATGCTATGCTGGCCAACTCAACCAAGTCTTTATGAATATCTTGGTAAATGCTATTGATGCTTTAGAGGAAAAATATCAACAAGAAAATCATCAGCAGGTAACACCTATCATTTGTATTCGTACAGAAATGCCAACCCCCGAACAAATAACTATCCGCATTATAGATAATGGTGTGGGTATACCAGATCAAGTGCGACAAAAAATGTTTGACCCCTTCTATACAAGTAAACCTGTAGGTAGAGGAACTGGTTTAGGTTTGTCTATCAGTTACCAAATTATTACTAACAAGCATGGTGGGTCTTTAGAATGTATTTCCTCACCAGGAGAAGGTTCTGAATTTATTATTAAAATTCCCGTAAAACTATCAAGTAAATAAGTAGGGAGCATCAGAGATCAAAAATGCGTTGATTTACGGCATTGATTGAGTCTGACACACCCCAGAATAGATGTTTAGCTTGAAATTTGTATAAGTCCTAAAAGTTATTAACTTTTAACTGAGGACTTGCGTTTCAAGAATACAGTTAACATTCCCAATCCTAACAAACCTGTAATAGTTGCGGGTTCTGGAACGCTTTCGGGGTCAGGAGGAATTGGCACTTTAACAAATAAATTTGATATGTTAGCGTTGTTGATGTTTAGAGATGTAATGGTAGGTGAACCAGGAATATCCGATTGGAAATCGAAGACAGTGGGAGTTGTACCACCGTTGCGATCGCTATATCTTGGGCCAAAACCGTAAACTTCAAAATCTCCTGTATACTTTTTACCAGTTTCTGGGTCAGTCACCGTACCACTATAGATAGCTTTTGTCAGGTTAAACTCATCCTGAACTACCCCTTGAAACAAAACATCTAGCCTTCCTTGATACTTAAAGCTGGTCAACTGACCATCGGATAAAATTGGTGAAGTCAGTGTCCCATCAAAAGAAACAATGGGAATCCCCTTAAAATCTACAAAATAATTAACATTCCCATTAGCATCCACATTGGATTTAACAAAATCTGAATCATACACAGGTACTAAATTGGGATTATTGGGAGTACCTATATTGCGGAAAAACACCCCATTTTCATCTGTACCAATTCTGGTAGTGCTTTGATTAAAATTAGGGTTAAAGCTAGGTAATCCAATTGTCCCTGATAAACTACCAGTGGTTTTAATTGTGATAAATTCAGCAGCATTAGCACTAGCAGCGCTCAAACCTATCATTGCCGTAGCTAAAAAACTACTGCTAGTAACGGCTAAACCTAACTTCAGGGCTGGTAAATGCATTTTCATTAACAATCTACTCCTTGATCTTCTGAATATTTTTCGCCAATAGCGAAAATAATTATGTACATGACGTACCAATATTTAAGACCTATTTTCTGATCAAAAAGTTGCCTCTAATCTCATCAAAAAATTATCTTAAATATAGATAAACTCAATATAGTAACAATGTCCAAACCAAATCTTACAAACCTTTAATGTCAGAAGCTCCATAGATAAAAAATTATATCTATGCCTTATTTTTTTCCAACAAATACTATATTTGAAAGAACTTATTTTTAAAAGCGTATTACTACGCCAAATAACAATGTTTATAATTCTGTTTTTACATAAATAGTAAGTAAAATTTCTCTTGACATTACACACTTAGCCAACATACTAGATAAATTATCATTAAATAGTATTTGAGATCACAAAATTCATTTTTTATGTGTAAATTTTTTGGTTAAAACTACTCAATTTAATAAGTATTAAATTGCTTAAACTGAAATAGACTTATTTATAAATATACTATGAGTTAGTATAATCAATCAATTATTAGCTTGTATCATCAGTAGTTAGCCAAAACCATAAATAATGTTTACCCCGTGTTGGCAAAAATTAAGAGTGACAAATTTATGTTTGTATAGTACAATTGTATTGATGATAGATTGCTGTCAGTACGCGTTCCAGAACAGAATCCCTCAGCTGGTCACTGGGGGATTTTTTTGTTTGTTGGTATTGTATGATGGCCTATGGTAGATGCTTTATAACACTGGACATCCATTATTCAAACTAAATTATACAATATTTCGGCTGGCTTTCGTATTAAGATTAACACCTTCAACGCTGTTATGAAGCATATAAAATGTACGAATCAGCCTAATGATTTTTGGATTTTTTTGGGTTAGTAGGTTATCTAGCTAGTGTTTTATGTTTAACCTGACCTTCAACTACATCAATAACTTTTGAGAACTAAAATTGATAGTTTTGTGGGAAGATTGCTAGTTTCCTGCAAAAAATAGGCTATATCGGCATAAGTTACTAAAAAATAGCAAGTTTTAGCAAATTTACTTCACTAATCTGTTGAGCTAATAAATACCAAAAGCATCCTTGGGGTAGATGAAAAGATTAACAAAATATTATTAACCCTTTGTGCAACTACCTCAAGAAGTAATTATTTTATTTTCTTAACCTTTTTCTAGCTATTTCTTAACGTGATTGCGATAGTTTTAATATTACAAGAATAAAATAATACAAATTATTGAAATGGGTTGTTAAATAATTGACAGTAACTTTATGTTGTCAATCTATTAAGACACTCACAATATATTTGCGGTGATGCGATCGCAAAACAAAGATTTACAGTTTTGTTGACCTAGCAATTACAATGACATTCACACTCCAACTACTCCACGCTTCCGACTTTGAAGGCGGTATTGATGCAGCCGGCACTAGTCCCCAGACTTCCGATGCTGTCCGTTTTTCAGCAGTATTAAATCGGCTCAGAACTAATACAGATGCCAATACCTTTGGTGTATCCAGCACTGTATTAGCTAACACATTAAGCTTAACTTCTGGTGATAACTATATTCCGAGTCCGTTTTTAAATGCTTCTAGTGATACTAGTCTCAATAATATAGGGGGTTTGGGTAGTTCTTCTGCACCAGCTATAGGACGGGGTGATATTGGCATTCTTAACGCCCTTGGTATCCAAGCTTCTGTATTAGGAAACCATGAATTTGATTTGGGTGTTAGGCAAGTACGTGATTTAATCCGCACTGGTTCAGGCAACCCAGGCACAAAGTTTCCTTATTTAAGTACAAATTTAGATTTTAGTGGTGAAATATTTGATGCTAACACTAATCCAGATGGTGCTTTAGGTGCATCTGATTTAGCTACGAATCAAGACACAGCTGAATATAATACTATATTTGGCAAAATTGCTAAAAGTACAGTCATTACTTTACCTGGTAATGATGCTATTGCTGGGAACGCAGATGATCAAAAAATAGGAATTGTCGGGGCAACTACTCCACTTTTACCCTCTCTTTCTAGTATTGGTAAAATAGGAGTTAATCCTAGCGAACCTACAGATTATGATGCTTTAGCCGCCAGCATTCAAGCCCAAGTTGATAAATTAACTGCTGAGGGAATTAACAAAGTTATCTTACTGGCACACATGCAACAGTATGATATCGAACTTAATCAACTTGCGCCCCGATTAAGGAATGTAGATATTATTGTTGCTGGTGGTTCTCATTCTGTTTTTGCTGATAACGATGACCCTTTAAGAAGTGATGATAGTGCAGTAGAAGTTTACCCAGTTCTGAGAACTTCCGCTAATAATGAACCTGTTTTAGTAGTAAATACAGGTGCAAATTATCGTTATGTAGGAAGATTAGTAGCAACTTTTGATGATGCAGGAATTATTGATACTAATTCCCTAGATAGCACAATTAACGGGGCTTATGCTACTGACCAAGCAGGGATAGATCGGGTTTATGGTGTTAGTAATTTTGACCCAAGTAGTGATATTACAACTTTTACCAACGCAGCAGCTAATACAGAACATCAAAAAGTTGTAGACATTACTAACGGCATTCGCAATGTTATTTCTAGTAAAGATAACTTCATTGTCGGGAAAGCAAGTGTTTTTCTCAATGGTACACGTACAGATGTTAGAACCAGAGAAACAAATTTTGGTAATTTAACTGCTGATGCAAATTTATGGCAGGCTAAACAAATTGATTCCTCTGTAGTTATTTCCTTAAAAAATGGCGGAGGAATTCGAGATAATATAGGAGTGATTGCGGCGGCTGCGGGTGCTACTTCTGCATCAGAAGTAGAGAAATTACCAACTCAACCCAGTGCCTTAGTGCCAAATAAACAAGTAGGGGATATTTCGCAATTAGATGTAGAAAATTCCCTGCGTTTTAATAATAGTTTAAGTTTAATTACGGTTACAGCCCAGCAGTTAAAATGGTTGCTAGAAAATGGTGTGGCCAGTGTTGCACCAGGACGAACACCAGGGGCATTTCCCCAAGTAGCGGGTTTAACCTTTAAGTTTGATGCCACCAAAACAGCGATCGCCTTCGATAATAATGGTAATGTCACTACAGATGGGGAACGTGTCAGAAGTTTAACCGTAGTCAAAGAAGATGGTTCACCTCTGGATGTAGTCGTAGAAAACGGTGTGATAGTTGGTGATCCTAACCGTACCTTCCGTATGGTGACACTCAACTTTTTAGCTGGTGGTGGTGATGGTTATATTTTCCCCAAATTTGTCCAAGATAATTTTAATTTAGCCAATCGGGTAGATTTACGAGGTGAAACTACTGATGTTAATGGCAATGGTGTGATAGATGCACCTGTAAGCTTGGTAGATGGGGCATTTACATTTGCGGCAACAGGTACAGAACAAGATGCCTTTGCCGAATACATGAACACCTTTTACAGCAGTACAGCATACAACGTTAAAGATGTTGGTTTCCGTGGTGATTTTGTTCGCACTATTAGCCTGACAGAATCTACTACCATCCGCAACACTGATAATAGTTTCACTGTTTCCGCTAATGCTAACCTGCGTTTTACCTTAAGTGGAGTCAACAGCACAGGGGTAAATGAAATCGGTGTGTTTGCAGTGGATGATGAACAAAACACCGTAAATGGTTTAACTCCAGGTAGTGCAGGATATATCGAAGCCGCATTAAGTCGGGGGAAAGTGGTATTTTCTGCGATCGCCAATAATCCCCAAGGTTATGATATTAGCCAAATTTCCCGCAGCTTATCAGGTTTTAGCGGTAATTCTCGCTTGGTGTTTTATTTAGTCCAAAACAGCACAACCGACGCAGTTTTAACAGGTCAACAAGCTAACGTAATTTTCAGTACCACTACCACTGCTGCTCAAGTTACAGAATCAACAGGTAGTTTTGAAATTGCTTGGCAGGAAAGCGCAACTAGCACTACTTTTAATAACCTAGTAGTTAAAGTTGAAAACACAGACCAACCTGCCACATTAGGGACAAGATTACAAGGAGAACAACAAAAAGAAATTATTGATTTACGCGGTTTATCTGGGCAACAAATTCAAGCCCAATTTACCGTTAATCGTGAAGCCAATTTTGACAACTTTGTAGGATTTTATCGCATAGTTGATAGTGATGGCGGTATTGATATTGATGGTAATGGAACGGCTGACGTTTTACCAGGGCAGGCTAATTATATTCAAGCCGCAATTAACGCCCGTGTGAGTGAAATTGGCTTAACTGTAGCTAATCAAAGTACCGCTAATTTTGACAGCCAATTAGCAGGAGGAGGACTTTTTGCACCATTTATTATTAGTAATGGTACTGTTGAGCAAGTCTTAAATGGGCAAAATAGCCAAGTTTATTTCCCATTTTTGGCAGCCAATCCCGGACAGGTTGATCACTTCCGTTTATTAGGTGACAATACCTTTGGTTTTGAAGATTTACCACTCGGCGGAGACTTAGACTACAACGATATAATTCTACAAGCGAGTTTAAGTATTGCTCAAATTGGATAGTTAAATAGTATGTGTAGGGTGGGCATTTTTCGGTAAAACACTGCACAGAAGTGGAAGATTTGAGAAAATGCCCACCTCAGTATTTTTCAAAAATCAAACAGGAATCCTATAATTGATTGCTGTTCACTATTTTCTTAATGCTTGATAAGAATAGCGATGACGAAACGCCCGCCATAGACATCGCAAATGAGGCAATACAATTTCACTAACTAGAATCTTGGCAATTGCTGATTAAACATTTAGTAAATTCACACAATTACACAAGGATATCTTTATGTCTAAAATCATCATTAATGAATTTTATCGCGGTGGGAATCTGACTACCACTAATGAATTTATAGAGTTTTTGTTGCTAGAAGACTTGACTGCAACAGAACTTCAAGCTTTCTTTGTTGGAGATTCAACTGGTACTAAAATCTCTAAATTTTCCGCCTATCAATTTACAAACATGAGTTCCATTGCTTCCAACTTCCAAGCGGGAACTATCATTACTGTAGGTGGAACTGGAGCAATTACTCAAAATACATCCTATAATCCATCAGGTGGCGATTGGAATATTGAACTTAATGCCGATGGTTCATTCCTTCCCAATGCTAACGCTGGAAATACTGGAGATATTGCGGCTGATGATATCATTTGGGTTGATACTGCTAATACTGGTAGCACTATTTCAGCAGATGGATTTGCTGTAGATATTGGGACTGCTACAGGAACATTTACAAATGCCGCAAATGTCAACTTTGGCAGCAGTACAAACAATACAGGCTATGCTTTAAACTCAGACTTTGCCGGAATCACAAATATTGCTAACTGGACAACAGGAATTACATTTGCTGCCACTACACCTGGTTTACCCAATGGTGGAGCTAATACAACTTATATAGATAGTTTGCGTTCAACTTCACCTAACCCATCTGTCGTCAACAAAATTCATGAAATTCAAGGTAGTGGTGACACTAGCCCCCTAGCAGGACAACCTGCCACTATTGAAGGTGTAGTAATAGCAGACTTCCAGTTAAATGGCCAACTGCGTGGCTTCTTTATTCAGGAAGAAGATACAGACGGAGATGGAAATTCAGCCACATCGGAAGCGATTTTTGTCTTTACAGGTAGTAATCCTCCCTTAGATGTGCAGGAAGGGCAAATTGTCCGAGTCACGGGAAATGTCAGCGAGTTTTTCAACATGACGCAAATTAGCGCCACAACTGCTGGCAGTATTACCCTGGTTAATGGGGGCAATAATTTATCTTTAGTCACTCCGACAATTATTGATTTACCAGCAACAGGTGATATCAATGCCTTCTATGAACAGTATGAAGGAATGCTGGTGCAGTTTGCTGATAAACTTTATGTTTCAGAATACTTTGAACTCGCTCGTTATGGTCAAATTGTCTTAACTGCTGATGGCCGTCCCTTCCAATACAGCCACACCGACAATACACCGACTGCGGCTGAATATACTGCTTTCTTGGATGACCTGAACCGCAAACGGATTATTCTGGATGATGATGATAATATCCAAAACTCACCTTTAAATGATGGTGTTGGTAAATTCTACTATCCCCAACCAGGAGGTTTTGGTACAGGAACACAAGGTACTAACTACTTCCGGGGTGGTGATACCATTAGTAATTTGACTGGTGTATTACATTGGTCGTTTGCGGGAGGTTCAGGTACAGATGCTTGGCGGATTCGTCCTACACAAGCAAATCCAATTAACTTCACTGTAGAAAATCCCCGTCCGGCAACTCCTCCTGATGTGGGTGGAAATATTAAAGTTGCGAGTTTCAATGTTTTAAATTATTTCAATACTATTGATACTGTGGGGGGTAATGGTTCTCCCAGAGGTGCGGATAGTGTTGATGAATTTAATCGCCAGAATGAAAAATTAATTTCTGCGCTGATTGGTCTGAATGCCGATGTTGTGGGCTTAATGGAGATTGAAAATAATGGTGATGCAGCCACACCCGCAGTTAAAGAGTTAGTAGACCGGCTAAATGCTCAACTTGGTGCAGATATCTACGACTACATCAACACCGGAAAAGCGGGTACAGACCAGATTACAGTTGCTTTCATTTACAAAAAAGCTGTACTAGAAGCCAAAGGTGCAGCAGCAATTTTAACTGACCCAGCCTTTACCGACCCTAATAATACAGGACAGCAACGCAACCGCCCAGCGATCGCTCAAACTTTCAGCGTCATTGATGCCAATAACCCAGATTTCGGCGAATCTTTTAATGTTGTAGTTAATCACTTTAAATCCAAAGGCGGAAATGATGCCATTGGTGCAGACGTAGATCAAAATGATGGTCAAGGTCAGTTTAATGATACCCGCACTAAAGCAGCAAATTATTTAGTTAATACTTGGATTCCTAGCGACCCCACTGATCAAGGGGATGCTGATTTCTTAATTATTGGTGACTTAAATGCCTATAAAGGTGAAACCCCAATTACTACGATTAAGAATGCGGGCTACACTGATTTAATAGAAAATTACAACGGGAACAATGCTTACGGCTACGTTTTCAATGGTCAACTAGGTTATTTAGATTATGCCCTAGCCAATAGTTCCCTCTCTTCTCAGGTAACTAATGTCGCAAAATGGCACATCAACGCCGATGAAGTACCTGTATTTGATTACAACAATACTGTTGATGATGGTGCTGGTGAAGCATCTTTTGAAGCCAAGCCTGCTGGTAACAATCTGTATGAAGCCAATGCTTTCCGCACCTCTGACCATGACCCGGTGATTATAGGGTTAAACCTGAATACACCCGTACCTCCCAATATACAAATTACGGAATTTATTTACAGTGGTGCTAACGGTGAGTTTATCGAATTTACCAATCTTGGCACTAATGCGGTAGACTTGACTGGCTGGAGTTTTGACGATAACTCTCGCACATCTGGCTCATTTTCCTTGAGTAGTTTTGGTATTGTCCAGCCTGGAGAGTCAATTATTCTCACAGAAAGCAATGCTGAAACTTTTCGTACAGCCTGGGGATTACCTGCCAATGTCAAGATTATTGGGGGACTGACCCAAAATTTAGGACGCAATGATGAGATTAATTTGTATGATAACAACGGAAATTTGCGCGATCGCCTAACTTACGGAGATGAAAATTTTTCCGGTACAGTTCGCACCCAAAATGCTAGTGCTTGGACAGAGTTAGCTAATCTTGATGCAGAGACGATTACTGCTAACTGGAAGCTTTCTAATGTTGGTGATGGTCAGAACTCCTACGCTTCTACAGGTGGTGATATTGGCAACCCTGGCGGTTATATTCCTAATCCAGTGGTGATTCCCAATATCACTATTACTCAATCGGATAATAGCACCAATGTTACCGAAGGAGGGGCAACAGATTCTTATGATGTAGTTCTCAACGCTCAACCATTGGAAGAGGTCACGATTAACATTAATGTTGACTCTCAGATTACTACCGACAAAACTACCCTTATCTTCACCCCTAATACTTGGAATATACCCCAAACTGTCACCGTCACAGCCACAAATGATACCACTGTGGAGGGTGGACACTTCAGCAATATTACCCATACAATGGGGGAAACTAATCTGGGTACAGTTAGGGTCAATCTTAGCGATAACGATTTCGGGTTATTGAGGAAAATTGGTGGTTTTGCTGGTCAAGGGGCAGAGATTACGGATTATGACCCCACTACAAAACGGTTATTTGTGGTTGATGGGACGGCATTTATCCGTATTTTGGACTTTAGCGACCCCACCAATCTAACAGAAATTGCTTCCATTGATTTAACTGTTTATGGTAGTCAAGCCAACAGTGTCGCCGTTAAAAATGGGATTGTAGCGATCGCTGTCGAAGCAACAGATAACACTAATCCTGGTCAAGTCGTTTTCTATGATACTGCTGGCAACTTCCTCAAAGCAGTGACGGTTGGTGCTTTACCTGACATGGTGACATTTAGCCCCGACGGTACAAAAGTCCTCACAGCCAACGAGGGAGAACCGGGTACAGTTGACCCAGAGGGTTCAATCAGTATCATTGACATTTCCCAAGGTGTAGCTAATGCCACTGTAAACACAGCCACCTTTACTAGCTTTAATGGACAAGAAGCCACACTGAGAAGTCAAGGTGTACGCATCTTTCCTAATAAAACAGTTTCCCAAGATGTAGAACCAGAGTATATTACCTTTTCTCAGGATGGGACGAAAGCCTGGGTAACGCTGCAAGAAAACAATGCTGTAGCAGTTGTAGATATTGCCACTGTAACCGTAGAAAAGATTGTTCCTTTAGGGAAAATTGACTATAATCAGCCAGGAAACGAAATAGATCCGAGTGATAGAGATGGTGGGATAAAGATCAATAATTGGCCAGTATTTGGGTTATTTATGCCCGATGCGATCGCCTCTTTTACAGCCAATGGTGCTACATACTACATTACCGCTAATGAAGGGGATGCCCGTGAAGAAGAAGCAAGAGTCAAAGATTTAATACTTGATTCTACAGCATTTCCTAACGCTACTACACTCCAACAAGATGCTAACTTAGGAAGGCTCACAGTTTCCAATATTGATGGAGATACTGATGGTGATGGTGACTATGATCAACTATACGCCTACGGTACTCGCTCCTTCTCCATTTGGGATGCTCAGGGTCAGTTAGTTTACAATAGCGGTTCAAATTTTGAACAGCAAATTGCTCAACAAGTCCCCAGCATTTTTAATATTAATGGTGAAGATATTGCTGAAGGTTCTGTTAGTATTGACAACCGCAGCGATAACAAAGGGCCAGAACCAGAAGGGGTGACAGTTGGTGTTATAGACGGCAAAACTTACGCCTTCATCGGCTTAGAAAGAACTGGCGGGATTATGGTTTATGATGTTACCAATCCCCAATCACCACAGTTTATAGAATATGTACCTAACTCTACTGGTGATTTAGCCCCCGAAGGTTTGAAGTTCATCCCTGCTACTGATAGCCCTAACGGTAAAAATTTACTGATTGTTGCCAATGAAGTTAGTAAAACCATTGCAGTTTATGAAGTCAATATTTCTAATAACCTTGCACCCACAGATTTAACTTTAAGTGCAACTAATGTTGATGAAAATGTCGCAGCTAACACAGTCATTGGCACATTTAGCACCACTGACCAAAATCAAGGAGATACTTTCACCTACTCTTTTGTTGAAGGTGGTGTTGATAATTCATTATTTACCATTGGTGGTGCTAATGGTGATCAGTTGCTAATCAAGCAATCTCCAGATTTTGAAACCAAGTCTAGCTATAACATTCGTGTTCGTACTACTGACAAAGGTGGGTTATTCTTAGATCAATTTTTGGTAATTAATGTTAATGACTTACCAGATACACAACCAAATCCCCAAACACAATTACTTAACCCAAAAGATGATGTATTCAATATTTCTGGGGTAAATGCCAAGGTTCAACTGAAAGTTCAACTCTCAGGACGCAATTCTAATTCAGTCAATGAATTAGGTGTATTTACTGTTGATGATGAAAACGGGACAATTAACGGTATTGCTCCTGGTGCAGCAGGTTACACAGAAGCAGCATTAGAACGTAGTCAGGTAATTTTCTCTATCATTTCTAACAATCCTAACGGCTTTGACCCTGCTAATCTCAGCCGCTTGTTAGAATTTGAGAGCAATCAAAATTTAAGGTTCTATTTAATTAAAAATAGTACCTTGGATACAATCAAGCAAACATCTTCTACGACTAATATTCTGTTTTCTGATACCACCATTCAACAAATTACATCTTTAACTACTGGTGGTTTTGCTTTAGGTTGGAAAGATGGTTCAAATACTACTGCTACAGAATTTAATGATTTAGTTGTAGAGATTACAGCCACAGATGAAACAACTGTTTTAGGTACAAGTTTACAGGGAGCAGAACAAGCTGAAGTCATTGATTTACGGGGTATTACTGGTTCTGTTTCGGCTACGTTTACCGTTAACAGAGAAGCAGCTTTTGATAATTTTGTCGGCTTCTATCAAGTAGCTGATGAAAATGGCGGAATTGACACCAATAATGATGGTGTTGCTGATATCCTGCCTGGACAAAGTGGTTATCTCCAAGCTGCAATTAATCAACGTGTCGCGGATATTAGCTTAACTGTAGAAAACCAAGCCACCGCAACTTATGATGGTACTTTCTCAGGTAATGCAATTTTTGCACCGTTTATCATTGTTAATGGTAGACCAGAAGCTTTACTTGATACTGATTCCAGTAATGATCCGGCGGTTTATTTCCCCTATTTAGGAGCTAACTCAGATCAAGCCGACCATATTCGCTTGTTAGGTGATAATGTGTTTGGTTTTGAGGATTTACCTAATGCTGGTGACGCAGATTACAATGATGTAATTGTGCAAATTAACTTGAGCACTATTGCTTAGTTACTTTAGTATGTGTAAGGTGGGCATTTTTAGTCCAAATCGTTAATAATAGATAATTATTTTGATAAATGCCCACCCTACGTATGTTTAAAAAATCAAATAGGAATCCTTTAAATGTAGAGATGTTTCTTGCAGCGTCTCTACAAAAATAAATTGCTACTTTCAAAGAAATTAAATATCATAGACTGACCAGCAACCCAAGGGACTGTAAATATAAATTGGGTTGTTGTTTTATTTAGATGGAATTAAGCAGAAATGAACAAAAGATTTATCTTAACTTTGCTATCTAGCCCCGTGTTATTTACTTCTATTCTTTCAATGGTGATGTTTGCTAAACCTGCTCATGCTAGTCAGGTTGTCACCCCTGCAAACACTCGTCTTTCTTGTGTGCGATCGCCCCATTCTACAGGTAAGGTATGTATACAGGTGGCTCTAGCACAAACTCAACCTAAAACACAAACACAAACAAATGTAATTGAATTTTCCGCACCCCCTCAACAACAGCTACAAATTGCACAAGCTCAACCTGATGATGTACCAGAGTTACAATTTACAGACGAAGAAAGTAACGAAGCTATCCAGCGATTCGGTTGTGACTGTCCAGCTTGTCTAAATGCTGTACGTGCATTACATGGTTTAGCACCTTTACCAATGTAGTATTTTTTGTATAATTTTGTTGTATAGTTACTCAACCCAAAATTATCCCCAAAACAGCAATATAGCGTTTCCTACTCTCATGAGGTACAAAATCATCTGCGTTTATCCGCGTCTATCTGCGTTCTATTCTGACTGCTTGTACCTCACTAGAATGGGAATAGCAATAATTCTAAGTTGTTAAATTGCTGTTTTCACTACAGTTTTAATTTTGTTACCAAATACCGCCTCAGATTTTTTCCACAATAATTAATTACTCTTTCCTCCTGCCCCCTGCCCCCTGCCCCCCTGCCTCCTGTTCCCTGTTCCCTGTTCCCTGTTCCCTACTATAATAAAGAGCCAGAAAACGAATCCTCTGGCTCTCAGTGAGAAATTCAACAGTTTTGGGCTGGAAATATGGGCAGATAATGGTTTAGAGCTTAGAATTTACCGATGTTGTGCAATCCTAAAATTAAACCAACTCCTAAAATATGACCGAAAGCGGTGGTAGCAAGTACCGCAGGTAAACCAAAGCCACCAAAGAAGTTAGCGGCGGGTAATGCGGGTTCAACGCTGGGGTATTTGATGGTAAACTTGCCTAGAGCGATCGCAATAATGTTGGCGACAATCATGGTAATGCCAACTGCCGGACTCCATTGTAAAGGTGTGGTTGCAGCCGCGAGTAAAGTTGAGGTCAACACCTGATTGGCTCCTAATATTTTTGTAGGTTTGACACTATATTGTGTAGAATAACGAAGAAATTTCAAGTAAATTGTTGATTTTGCAGCATTTTTTAACAGTTCGTCTCATTGCTTAACAAAAGGGAACAGGGAACAGGGAACAGGGAACAGGGAATAAATCCTTCTTTTTTCCTTTACACACCGCACCTCTTACTCCACAAACCACACTGCCTCAATTACCCGGCAAATCAATTAAACTCGAAGAGATATCGCTTGACTGTTTGAATTGATTTATGTCCTCAAGTCTTGATTCTTTACCACCGGCGCTCGCTAAAATTGTCCAACGCTTTCAACGTGCGTCTGATCCCAAACGACGTTATGAGCAGTTAATTTGGTATGCTCGGAAGTTACCAGCGTTTCCAGAAGCGGGTAAAATACCGGAAAATAAAGTTCCGGGTTGTGTTTCTCAAGTTTATGTCATTGCTTCTTTAGAAGATGGCAAGGTAATGTATCAGGGTGATTCTGATTCTGAGTTAACTAAGGGTTTGGTAGCATTATTAATCGAAGGGTTAAACGGACTCGCACCCACACAAATTGTCCAACTTACCCCCGATTTTATCCAAGCCACCGGTTTAAATGTCAGCTTAACCCCCTCCCGTGCCAATGGTTTTTACAACATTTTCAAAACCATGCAAAAAAAAGCTCTCGAATGCAAATTGGATATTTCTACCGAAGAATAAGGTATAAGGTGAGGGAGATGACAGAGATTGCGAAAAATAAAGAAGTAATTTTATATATTTCTCCTGCCCCCTGCCTCCTGCTTCCTGCCCCCTGCCCCCTGCCTCCTGCCTCCTGACTATGACTAAATATACTTGGAACTGGCAAAATCAACCTGTACAAGTGGTGTATGAAACCATCGGACAGGGTGCACCGCTTTTAATACTTCCCGCTTTCAGCAGTGTTTCTACACGGGGGGAAGTGGGTAAACTGGCTCAATTATTGGCTTCTGACTTTCAAGTTACTACCATTGACTGGCCGGGTTTTGGTGAGTCTGAACGTCCGAGTTTAGATTATCAACCTGCCATTTATGAGCAATTTTTGGCAGATTTTGTGAAATCTGTATTTAATCAGCCAATTTCTGTGGTGGCTGCGGGTCATGCTGCGGGTTATGTGCTAAAACTAGCGGTGAAAGCTCCAGAAACTTTCTCACATATTGCTTTGTTAGCGCCGACTTGGAGGGGACCTTTACCAACAATGGGGGCAAATCCTAGTGTAGCGGGGATGGTGAGGAATTTGGTGCGTTTTCCACTTCTCGGCCAAGCACTTTACACTATCAATACTACCCCATCCTTTTTAAGTTGGATGTATCGCCGTCATGTTTTCAGCGATGCTCAAATTTTAACCCCCGATTTCATTAACCAAAAATGGCAAACTACCCAAAAATCCGGTGCTAGATTTGCCTCTGCGGCTTTTGTCACTGGTAATATTGATACCATTCACTCTCAAGAGGAATTTCTCAATCTAGCTCAATCTCTCTCAATTCCCATTATGGCGGTAATTGGTGCATCTAGCCCCCGCAAATCTCGTCAAGAAATGGACGCTTTAGCCGCACTCCCACAAGTAAACAGCGTTGTAGTTCCCGGTTCTCTAGGACTACATGAAGAATATCCAGAAGTGGTTAGCCAAGCCATTTTGCCCTTTTTAAAAGGGTAATTTTCATCTTAGAATGATTATCATCAGCAAAATTAAATTGACACTTAGATTATGATGACTTCAGAAATGTCTAATTCCGTACCTGTGACTGTTTTGACTGGCTATTTAGGAGCAGGAAAAACCACTTTATTAAATCATATTTTAACTTACGAACACGGTAAAAAAGTTGCTGTGATTGTTAATGAATTTGGAGAAGTAGGCATTGACAACCAATTAATAATTGATGCCGATGAGGAAATTTTTGAGATGAATAATGGCTGTATTTGTTGTACAGTCCGAGGGGATTTAATTCGGATTATTAGTAATTTAATGCGACGGCGTGATAAATTTGATCATTTAGTAATTGAAACTACCGGATTAGCCGACCCTGCGCCAGTAATTCAGACATTTTTTGTAGATGAAGATATGCAAAGTCAATTGTCATTAGATGCGGTGGTGACAGTTGTAGATGCTAAACATATTTGGCAACATTGGGAAGCGGACGAAGCACAAGAACAAATTGCTTTTGCTGATGTGATTTTATTAAATAAAACTGATTTAGTTGAACCAGAAATTTTAGATGAATTAGAAAAACGCATTCGCAGCATGAATGCAATAGCGAAAATTTATCGCACCCGTAACTCTGAATTATCAATGGATGCTTTACTTGGAGTGAAAGCTTTTGATTTAAGTCGAGCTTTAGAAATTGACCCTGATTTTCTAGGAGAAGATGCCCACGAACATGATGAAAGTGTTTATTCTATAGCTTTAGTAGAATCAGGTGAATTAGATGGAGAAAAGTTAAATAATTGGTTAGGTGAATTACTCCGCATCCAAGGACCAGATATTTTTCGGATGAAAGGAATTTTAAATATTGCGGGTGAAGATAACCGCTTTGTTTTTCAAGGTGTACACATGATTTTTGATGGTAAACCTGATAGACCTTGGAAAGCTACTGAAACCAGAAAAAATGAACTTGTTTTTATTGGTCGCAACTTAGATGAAGCCAAGTTAAGACAAGATTTTCTCGCTTGTATGGCCTAGTAAAGAGGCAAGGGGGCAGAGGGGCAGAGGGGCAGAGGGGAAAGTCAAAATTCAAAATTTAAAAAGAATAACTATTCCCCATTCCCCATTCCCTGTTCCCTGTTCCCTGTTCCCTGTTCCCTATCTACCATTATTATGAACTTTCTAACTAACAAAAACACAGAATTTACAGCTTACTTTTCTGGAACTTTAACAGATTATGTGACAGCGATCGCTTGGTCGTCTGAAAATGACATACTAGCCGCCGTTTCCGCAGCTGGTGAAGTGGTTTTATGGGAAAATAAAGAGCTCACCACTTTACAAAGTCCCACCGGCAAATCATTAGACTGTGTGGCTTTTTCTCATGATGGTCAATATTTAGCCGTAGGTGGACAAGACGGACAGGTAAAAATTTGGCGCGAGAAACAGTTAATAGCCACCTTAGATAATGCACCGGCTTGGGTAGATAAACTGGCTTGGAATCGCACCAACAACCAACTAGCATTTAGTTTAGGGCGTTATGTCCAAGTTTGGAACGCAGACACCAACGAAATTACCATTACTTTAAACTTTGAAAATTCCTCAGTTTTAGGGATTGACTGGCGTAATGATGGACAATATTTAGCTATTAGCGGTTATCAAGGCGTAAAAATCTGGAATACCCAAAACTGGGATGAAGACCCCTATTTTTTATATATGCCTACCGTCAGCGTAGCCATGGCCTGGTCGCCAGATAGTAAATACTTAGGTTCTGGTAACATGGATCGCAGTGTTACCGTCTTAGAATGGGAAAATCCTGATCCTTGGGTAATGCGGGGTTTTCCGGGAAAGATTCGCCAGTTAGCATGGTCTGACTTAAAAACCTCCGTAGGTGCGCCGCTTTTGGCTTCTTCTAGCGTGGAAGGAGTGGTGGTATGGGAAAAATCCCCTGATGAGTCTGTGGGCTGGGAAGCGCGAATTTTAACCAATCATGTGGATGTGATTAATGCGATCGCCTTTGCACCAAATAGCTTTTTATTAGCTTCGGCTGCTGCTGATGGCTGGTTATGCTTATGGAAAAATGCCACAGAAATAGGGCAAATACTCACAGGAGTTTCCGCCGGTTTCTCTAGTTTAGCTTGGCATCCCCAAGGTAAATTTTTAGCCGCAGGTGGGGAACAAGGAGAACTATTAATCTGGTCTAAACCAACAACAGGTCAAGGTTTCAGTAAAAAATAATTGCTCACACCTGACTAATGACTAATTGCCTATAGCATTCCTGTTTGATTTTTGAAAAATACTGAGGTGGGCATTTCCTACAATTTTCTACATCTGTTCAGTGTCTTAGCAAAAAATGCCCACCCTACACATACCGAAAATTTTTCACGAATCATTTAGGATTCCTGTATAATTGGCTATGCTGTATCGTTAACAGCTTTCACCCCATCACCTATGAACATAATTAAAAGAATTTTACTAGTTTCTCCTGCCTTTCTCGCATCTTTATTACTATTCACCACTCCCGCACAAGCAGAAATTTCTCTATCTGCATCTAACAGCCAAGTGGTTTTAGTAGCTTCCGTACAAACCCCATCTGATTTGACTGTACCACATTTAAGACCCACCAGCGATCCTGTTTTAGATCAATTAGGTTGTGGTTGTGCTAGATGTACACAAAAAAATCTGGAACTATTACAAGGTAAATTACCGGTTGTTAATCTCTAAATTAGTAAAAATTAACCAAATTTTTTCTAGCACAGTCAAACTGTGCTTTTATTGTTTATATAGTTCCCGATTATCATCACAACTGGAGAGAAATTCATCAAATTTACAGCACATTTCAAGTAAATAGAGTACAAACTTTAATCAAAAACACTTATTTTAAAGGCGTTTCTTCCCTGCACCGCACTGAGCGCAGTCGAAGTGTTCCCTGTTCCCTGCTGTATGTTAATTTAATTTGCTCATCACCTTCCAAGTATTTGCTTGTTGTCGTGATTCCCAAAGTCGTTGATAAGCTCCATTTATAGATAATAAATCTTCATGTTTACCTTGCTCAACAATTTGTCCCTGATTCATTACTAAAATTTGATCAGCCGTAGTAATTGTTGAAAGACGATGAGCGATGATCATCAAAGTTCTAGACTTTACTAATGAGTTAATTGCTTTCTGAATTGCTATCTCATTTTCTGGATCAACGGAAGCAGTAGCTTCATCCAACAAAACAATAGGAGCATCTTTTAAAATAGCACGAGCAATAGAAATTCGCTGTTTTTCTCCACCGGAAAGAGTTGAACCTCCTTCGCCAATAATCGTATCATAACCGTGAGGTAATTGTTCAATAAATTCGTGACATTGGGCGATTTTCGCTGCGGCAATCGCTTCCTCTCTAGTTGCATCTTTTTTACCAAATTTGATGTTATTTAAAATTGTATCATTAAATAAATAAACATCCTGAAATACTATACTGATATGAGAAAGTAAATCATCAATTCGCAAATTTTTAATATTTATTCCCCCGACCAAAATTTCCCCACTATCTACATCCCAGAACCGAGCTATTAAGTTAGTAATTGTAGTTTTGCCAGAACCAGAAACACCAACTAAAGCAGTAATACTACCTTCGGGAACGCAAAAGTTGATATTTTGCAAAATGGGGGTATGTTCATAACTAAAACAGACATTTTTAAACTCAATATCAAATTTTTTTAATTCTTGGTGTTTCACAGGTTCGGGTAATGGTTGAATATGCAAAACATCTGTAATTCTATCTAGCGCAGCATCCATCAGTCGCATCATGGCGGAATATTCTACCAATTGATGCATTGGTGCATAAAACCTTAAACTTAATATGAGGAATAGTAAAAAAGTTGGTATTGTTAACTGTCCACCAAACAATAAATAAGCCCCTACAAAAAGGATTACCGCAGCACCTAAATCTAAAATTCCGGCAAAAGCTAGTGCTGGTACTGTTAACTCTGTCACCATTGCTAAATTTGCTTGTTTATAATCATTAATTGCCTTTTCTAACTGATTAAATCGCTTTCCTGTTTGGTTGAATGCTTTAATTACAGCTAATCCTTGGATGTACTCAATCATGCGAGAATTAGTGGCAACAATAGCTTGTTTTTGTGCTTGTGCTACTTGCTTTTGTATACGCTGATTACTAAAGTAAATTACTATTGCTATGGGAACACCAGTTAAAGTTGCTAATGTCATCCTCCAGTCTATCAAAAATAGAACAACTGCAATCATCATCGGGAGAGCGATCGCACTCACAACTTTAGGATAAACCCAAGAAGGAATCGGCTCAATCTTCCGCATATCATCACTCACCAAAGAGTTAAGATCCCCCGCTTGAGTTTGACTAAAAAACCCCATCGGTAGTTTACGGATATGATCACCTAAACGCAAACGTAAATCACCCATCATCCGATAACTGGTGAGATAGGTAACACGATTTGCTGCATATAAAGTCAACCCCTGCATAACTAAGCAAAAAATAATTAACTCAATCCAAATAATTACTTTTTGGGTTTCTAGAGATTGTTTAAACAAAGCATCAATAATCAAATATAAAAAAGCGTAAGGTGCAGCCGCAAACAATGAAGAAATGATATATAATATCGTTCCTTGAATTAGTTGTGCTTTTCGTTCACCCGCAAGTCTAAATAATTCTGTAATCATCTTGTTCCTACAAATTGATTTCCTGCAAATGTCCAATTTTGAGCCGCAATATGTGATTGCCACATTTGTTTATATAAGTCAGAGTTTTGTAATAATTCCTCATGCCTACCTTGACCGATAATTTGCCCCTGATGCATCAAAATAATTTGGTCAGCTTCTACAATTGTTGATAAGCGATGAGCAATAATTAGCAGTGTTTTATGCTGAATTAATTCACCAATCGCCGCTTGAATTTGTACCTCATTTTCAGGATCAATAAAAGCTGTTGCCTCATCAAGAATAATAATTGGTGCATCTTTGAGAATTGCCCTAGCAATAGAAATTCGCTGTTTTTGTCCACCACTTAATTTTGCTCCCCGTTCACCAATTATGGTTTGATATCCATCTGGGAAAGAGCTAATAAATTCATGACAACGGGCGGCTTTTGCAGCAGCAATTACTTCTTCTATTGTGGCGTTTGGTTTACCTACACGGATATTTTCAATAATGGTATCATTGAATAACACAACATCTTGAAACACAAAAGCAATTTTGCTCATTAAATCTTCTAGTTTCAAGTTTTTAATATTCACTTCACCAAGGGTAATTGCTCCTTGTTGAACATCCCAAAATCGGGCGATGAGTCGGGTAATAGTAGTTTTTCCAGAACCGGAATGTCCAACTAATGCTGTAATAGTATTTGGTGGGGCAATAAAGTTAATATTTTGCAGAACTTGTTTTTCTCGATATCCAAAACTTACATCTTTAAATTCAATGGTTAAATCTTGGGGAATATTCACAATTTCCGTTTCTGTTAAAGGTGGTTCATTGATAATGGCGTAAATTCGCTGTGTTGATTGTTGTAATTGGACGTAATTATAAATGGCTTCTACAAATCTGAGGAAAGGAACACCAATTCCTACGCCGAGTAACAGAAATAAAATTAATGTGGGAATTGTAATTTCTTGTTTACTTAAGAGCCAAACACCAACGGGTAAAATAACGGCTATGTTAGCACTGAGAATAACTGTAAATAATGTCCAAGGTAAGAGAGAACGTAAACTCCATTGTTCTTCAAATTTTTGATATTCTGTAACGGAGTTTTGATATTTAGTAAAAGATTCTGTTGTTTGAGTAAATGCTTTAACTACTGCCATTCCTTGGACATATTCAATAATAGTATTGTTCATTTTGTCCAGGGATGCATAGTAGGCTTGAAGTAAAGGTTCTATTCCTTGGAACATAAAAGTTTGAGTGAGAATCGCTATCGGCACAAGTGCGATCGCTGCTAATGCCATTCGCCAATCTACAGTAAATAAATAACCCGCAGTTAGCAGGAAAGTTGCCAGTAAACCTACAATTTCCGGGATACCATGAGCAATGAACATTTCCAATTGTTCTACATCTTCGTTCATGACTTTTTTGAGTTCACCTGTTTGGTGATCGTCTAAGTATCCTAAAGGCAAAGTACCTAATTTTTGCGCTAGGGTGACACGGATATCATAAAGAATGTTATAAGCCGCAATGTGAGAAAGTGAAGCCCCAATTCCTAATATTACCCAGCGACTAATAATCGCAATTAGGCTAATAATAGCCAGTGTCCAAATATAGTTTTGCTCAACTGGTGGGTTGAAAAGTTCCACCACAATTAAATAAGTGAGAATGAAAGGAACTAAACCCAAGGCTGTAGAAAAGCAAGCGAAAATGCTAGAAGCGATCAGTTTACCTTTTTGCGATCGCGCTAGATCAAAAATATCTGTGATTGAACCTGATTTCATAAGTCTATTTAAATACAATGAGGGGAAAGGCAGCTTAATTAAACACAATTAAACTAGCTGGGTAAAATTGGGTTAGAAAAAAGACTGATTAACTCTAATTTTCTAACGGCTGGATTTTGGTTTCCAGGATCAGACAACTGTTGCGGATAAAAGGAAGCCAAGAGAGCGATCGCAATAAAAAAGGCCAACGTTGTGGGTAAAGTTGAAATAAAGGCCAAACATTAACCAGTGATAAGCCTAAAGCAGCAACTTCTTTTTCATCCTGGGGAAACCATAAAAAAGGTGCTTCTAATTGAGCATACTTACTCCCAGTACCTTGAGAGTTCTTTCCTACCACATCCATCACCCAAGTAGCACCCGGAAAACGCCGACGCATCTCATTAACCAATTCCTGCACTTGTTGCGGCTCAAAATACATTAGCAAACCTTCAGAAATAAACAAAATACTTTCCGGTGATTTTTGGGGTATCGCATTCATCCATGCAAAGTCCATAACTGAACTACTGATAAATTGGTGCTTATCACTTTCACGATCTAACTCACATCGAAAGTTAGTCACCTCTGGTAAATCTAACTCGATTGAATGTAATTTTTCCTGTTTCACTCGATAGTAACGAGTAGACAACCCCGCACCTAATTCTACAATTAAAGGATTTTCACAGTTAGCAATATGACGAATAGCAACTTGGTCAAACTGATGAGCACGTAAAGCCCAAGCAACCTGAGAAAACGGATTATATAATGCCTCCAGTTGTTCATCCCAAGGTAAAGATTGACTCCATTCAACAGCACGCAAATCTTGAAATAAAGGGTTTCTTTGCTTTTGTTCATCTGCACGTCCCCGCAAAGTTAACAACATTGTGCGAGGAACACCGGCTAATTGAGTTTTGGCTTGTGACATAGCTAAAATTTCCTTTCAAATTAATACAACAGGAAACCGATTTGAAATTATTTAATATTAGGCTTTATTATAATAATCCTCAATGATTTGTGAAAAGATTTAAGTACGTGTAGGGTAGGAGAGGGGCGAAAATCTTGAATAGGAGTAGCAAATTATAGGAAATGCCTAGCGCTGGATTTTTCAAAAATCAAATCTGAATACTATATTAACGCTTGTACTTTATTTAATCAAAAGGCAGGAGGGAAAAAGGTTAATGTAACAGAGCGGTTTAATATGGTTTTCCTGGATAGTTATTTCCGCCAAACTGCACTGGTCTGCACTTCAGGTAGTGATTGTTGAAAATTAAATTTTCTCTTATACTATTTCACTCCTATACTGTTACAAATGATTGTTTTTTAATTCTTTCCCCTCTGCTGTCTATTTGTATCAACCTCAAAGTGAAACGGTATTAGTAGCTGGTTGTATCTGTTCACTTTTAGCTGGGGTGGTTAACAAAATGACAAATGAGCTTGTAAGTAACAGGCTATTAAATAATTTTTGACATTTCATATTAGATGTATACATCACAGCATTTACTGTGTCGTTATCTTGAGAAGTATAAGACTATTAAAAATTATTCTCAATAGTCTAATTTATTTGGGCACGTTTAAGAAATGGGCGCTAAGTTGACACAATTGTCATTGCAACCTGTAATGATAATTATTATCATATTTATTCTACCTTTGACAAGTATTTTAAAAAACGTAAAGAAGCCTAGATTTCACTGACAAAAAATTGTCTACCTCTCTCTTTTTTCAGAGAAGTACAAAAACAGCTTCCCTAATTTGGTGATCTAGATGTGTTTTACGGTATTGAAATTTGATGCTTGTAGTCAGGTTATAAATATATTACATCTATAAAGTCCTTATTTAATGGGAGTTTGAGAAAGATTGATTCTGAAAGTAGTAGACTAGGAGTGGACAATGATGACACTGGATTTGATGACTATGCTTTTAGATAAGTTATTACAGGTGTCTAGATTAAATTTATAAACAAGTAACAATCCTTACCGTATCTATCTCAGGGCATAGAAATATGCGAAAAGCTATATCTGATAAATTTTAGTGATAAATATAACAATTTCTAATAGAACTGCTATTGCTAATAGAGGTTTAGTTGTATTAAACTTCTAGTTATTGTTGCAATTAAATCTTATTACTGTGATGTGATAAAAGTGCGCTGTTAATTGATACTGGCAGGATGTAGCGATCGCTCACTTAGAACTTGTACAAAAACCATTAGTAGGTCGAGATGATAGATTACAATAGCTTTTCCGCACTTTATACAACCTACAAGTATCGAATTAATAGCGATTTCTACACATCCACAGTCACACTTTATAGAAGTTGGTTGATTTTAACAGATGCTTGAGTGGTGGCATCTTATAACCATCTGCTATGCGTCCATACACTCAAGGTAAACCTTTTGAGGTGCTGTATTCATGGATAATTTTGAAGCAATGGACACTCTCAAGGCAATACTGATAAATTTAGGTATTTCCGAGGAGTTACTTCATCCAGATGCCTTATTGCATAGAGATTTACAAATTGACTCCACTGAGACAGTAGAAATTTCCCTAGCACTTAAACGTCAATTGGGAATTAACCTCAAGCTGGAAACTCGTCAAGATAAAACACTCACAGAGGTTTGCAAGATGCTAGAAGCAGCCGTATTTACAAGCACTAAAAGCATTTCCTAAACAAAAACAAATTCTAGAGCAGCATGGCTGAATAAGTATTCAGTAAAAAAGGTGCGAAAACCAGTCAAATCAAATTTTTTACCTCCTGCCTCCTGCCTCCTGCCTCCTGCCTCCTTTCAATTCAAGGGAATAGGAATTGATATTACAGAAGTTAAGAGAATTGCCAAATTAATTGAGCAATACACTCCCCAAACTTTAACTTTATTATTCAGCCAGAGCGAAATAGATCATTGCCAAACAACCAATAATCCTCATCAATCTTATGCATTATGCTTTGCCACTAAAGAAGCCGTGGGAAAAGCTCTAGGTACAGGATTAGTAGGCATTGATTGGGATGAAATTGAAGCCAAAATCATTAATGGCAAACTGAGTATTGATTTACATGGCAAAGCCAGTATCCAAGCCAAAAGACTGGGTATCAGTCAATGGTGGGCTACTTGGACTAATTGGGATCAACACGTGATAGTTCAGGTTTTTGCTTTATAAAAGGAAAATTAAATGGCTAATCTTGTGGAACAGCTACCCGATATATTTAACGTAGCCGCTTACTTTTGGGAAAGCAACTTTACCCAAGAATGGGGGCAAAAAGTAGCATATTACTATCAAGACCAAAATTATACTTATCTTCAAGTCAAAAATTACATTCAGCGCACCGCTAAACTGTTAACCGATTTAGGACTAGAAAGAGAAAATCGCCTTGCTATTCTTTTACCAGATTCGCCAGAATTTGTATTTATTTTTTGGGGTGCGATTTGGTTGGGTGCGGTGCCAGTTCCGATCAATACTGGTTGTAGCGTTGAAGAAATCCAGTATATTCTTCAAGATTGCCGCGCCAAAATCTTATTAACTAACCAAGAATTACAGCAAAAACTAAATCCTATTCAATCTACATTTTTACGCCAAATTTTACTAACCAATGGAAAAAACCCATTTCTCTCATTACTAAATCAACAGAACAACGAACCACAACCTTATACCCTTACCAACCGTGACGAACCAGCTTTCTGGTTGTATACTTCTGGTAGCACAGGTAAACCAAAAGGAGTAATTCACCTACATCAAAGTATGGTAGTTTGTGCAGAGAAATATGGTAAAGCTATCTTGGGATTATGTGCAGATGATATTACCTATTCTGTAGCTAAAATGCCCTTTGCCTATGGTTTAGGAAACACTTTATATATGCCTATAGCTGTTGGTGCTGCCAGTGTACTCTCAGATGCAAAAAACGCTTTTGATATCATTTCCGATATTCATTGCTATCAGCCGACAGTGTTCTTTGGGATTCCCAGCACCTATGCAAGTATTCTCTCTGTCAATGATATTTCTCCTCTAGAAGTATCTTGCTTGCGTCTGTGTGTATCCGCAGCAGAACAACTACCAACAAGTATTTGGCACAAATGGTTTGAAACTTACAAACAGGAAATTTGCGAAGGTATTGGGACAACAGAATTTTTACACATTTTTCTTGCCAATCGCATTGGGGAATGTAAACCAGGTACTTCCGGCCGTCCTGTTCCCGGTTATGAAGTGCAAATTGTTGATGAGAATGGTTTACCCTGTTCTCCTGGTGAAATTGGCGACCTCCAAGTAAGTGGAGAAAGCCTAATGTTGGGGTATTGGAATCAACTGCAAAAAACCCGAACCGCTATTTATGGTCAAACCATGAAAACGGGTGATAAATATGTATGTGATAGTGAAGGTTATTTTCGGTTTATAGGTCGTAAAGACGCTCTATTTAAAGTTAACGGCCAGTGGATTTCACCTTTAGAAATAGAGGATGTTTTACATCAACACCCACAAATTTTAGAAGTTGCAGTAGTTCCAGAATCCCATCAGGGTGAACAGTTAACTCAAATTGTAGCTTATGTTAGCCTCCAACCGGGGCAAGTCCCATCGCCTGAACTGGAAAACAATATTCGCCGATTTGCTACACAGAGATTACCACATTTTAAAGCTCCAAAAACCATCAATTTTGTAGAAAAGTTGCCCAGAACTGCGACTGAGAAAATTAACCGAAAATTATTAATTAAACCTGCATAACTGCCACTAATTTTATTGTCAAATTAATGTAATCAATAAATAGGTGAAAATTCATGGTTATAGCCGTTCCAAGTCTGATTAAATATCAAGAAACATTTATCCCCAGTCAAAAAGATCCTAGTATTGTATTACATAATCTTTTGCAAGCTGGTGTTTTCTCCAAATATGTAATGTATCAAGGAGAGAATGAAGTGCGGATTGCTGGTAATGAACTGGCAAAGATAACAGTTAGTCAGAATTTGATTTCCCTGAAAGGTGTTGATAAATCACACTCTGAACCAGTCAGCGACCCTTTTAAACAAGTAGGTGAATTGTTGGAGTTCTTATCAATTGAAAATTGGACGGCCTATGGTTATATTAGTTTTGATATGGTTGGCTTTTACTCCGTATATTCTAAAGCAATTCGGCAACCATTGTTATATTTATTAGTTCCAGAAACCGAATTGCGGATAACAGAAGAAGGGGTTTATATTAGAAGCATTGAATCAATAGATCATATCCAGAAAGTATTATCTATTGATAGCGAGTTACCTGATTATGTGCCAAATTCATTAAAAGTTAATTTTGCTGACCGCGAAATTTATCAGCGTAGAATTGAGGATTTAATTGCTGCAATTCAACAAAATAAACTACATAAAGCGATTATTTCCCGTTCGCTAAAATTGAACGGTGATTTAGATGTATTAGGTACTTATGTAGTGGGTAAAAAGGTCAACAATTCGGCTCGTTCTTATTGTTTGAACTTAGAAGAGGTGCGAGCAGTTGGCTTTAGTCCCGAAATTCTCATGCAAGTGTATAACGATGGTTTGCTTGTTACTAATCCCTTAGCTGGAACTCGACCTCGTGGTAAGACTCCAGAGGAAGATATGCAACTTCATGATCAACTATTTACTGATGCTAAAGAAGTCAAAGAACATTCTTTATCTGTTTGGTTAGCACAAAGTGAGATTGCATCTTTATGTTTACCTGGGAGTGTTCAGGTGTTTAATTTTATGGAGGTGAAAAAGTATCGGTGTGTACAACATTTATCATCTCGTGTAGGTGGTCAAATCAAACCAGGTAAGACCTTGTGGGATGCTTTAAAAGTTTTGTTTCCAGGGATTACAGTTTCTGGGATTGATAAAGGAAAAGCCCTAGAATGGATTGATCGGTTAGAAGATGAACCTAGAGGGATTTATGCTGGTGGGATTGGTTGGGTAGATAGTTTTGGCAAAGCAGATTTAGCGATCGCTATTCGTTCCGTTTATCAATATGGGAGTGAGATTTACTTAAATGCTGGCGCTGGTATAGTCGCAGAGTCAGTTCCCGAAAACGAGTATATAGAATCAGTTAATAAAATGAACACCATGTTAACCAATTTAGTTTTTAATTAAGTCAGTTTGAATGTTAGGTAATAGCTTAGAAATTAAGCAGGATTTACTCCAGCAATTATCTACAGAATTTGATTACTCCAATATCATTGGTTATGGTTTAGAAATTGTGCAAATTAGCTGCATTAAAATACTAAGAGAACAATCACCAGAAGATTTTGAAATGCAGTATTTTAGAACTGAAGAAAGAAATACCGCCAATTTTTTACCGAACCATCTGCAATACTTCGCTGGTCGTTTTGCTGCTAAAAAAGCAGTAATTACAGCCCTAAATCAAGAATGGAATCAACATATTTCATGGCTGGATCTGGAAATACAACGTTTACCTAGTGGTGCACCATCGGTAATGTTATCTGGTCAATATCAAGAAATAGCAGCTAGTTTGGGTATTACTAAATTGTTAGTCAGCATCAGCCATACATCATTTTATGCCATAGCTAATGCGATCGCTATTTAGAAATCAAATTAAAAATCAAACAAAATCACGGCTTATGAATTACCAAAATCATTCACAATTTGATGTAATTGTTCTGGGTTCTGGACTCGCCGGTTCTATTTTAGCCGCAATTTTAGCCAAACATAACTTGCGAGTTTTGATGATAGATAAAGGGACTCATCCCCGTTTTGCTATCGGCGAAGCTATGACACCAGATACAGATTTAATGATGAGCATTCTTAGCTATCAATATTCCGTTCCTGAAATCGCTTATCTCAGTTCCTTTGAAAATATTTGTGAAAATATATCCCCTTCTGCTTGTGGATTAAAACGCTCTTTTAACTTCATTTACCATCGAGAAGGCGAACCGCAACCTTTACAAGAATTTAATAAAGTTGGTGTTCATCCTAGCAGTCATTTATTTCGCCAACAGATAGACAAATATATGGCAGAAGTGGCGGTTAAATATGGAGTAAAACTTTTAGAAAACACAAATATCACCCAATTAAATATCAACAAAACAGGAGTAAATATTCAAATAGAAAGCGGTGAGAATTTCACGGCTCAATACATAGTTGATGGTAGTGGGTATAATTCTCTGTTGAGTAATCAATTAAATTTACGAGACAAACCAACCAAATTTAAAACTCATTCTCGCAGTATTTTTACTCATTTTATCGGAGTGAAAAGATATGATGATTGTATTCAGACAGATACAACAAACCAAGATGAATTATTTTGGTATCAAGGAACTTTACATCACATCTTTGATGGTGGTTGGATGTGGGTGATTCCCTTTAATAATCATTACAAATCCCAAAATCCAATTTGTAGTATTGGAGTAAATTTTGATTCTCGACGCTTCCCTAAAACTGGCATTCCCCCAGAACAAGAGTTTCAAGAATTTCTGCAACGCTTTCCTGGTATAGCTATTCAGTTAGAAAATGCTCAACCCGTCCGCAATTGGACTTCTACAAATCGCTTGCAATATTCCTCGCATTCATGTATGGGAGAAAGATTTTATTTACTTCCCCATGCAGCAGGATTTATTGATCCACTTTACTCCTTTGGCTTAGTAAATAGCTGTACAATCATTATGGCCTTAGCAGGAAGAATCATCCAAGCTATTAGCGAGAATGATTATGCTAAAGAGAATTTTGCTGAGATTGAAAGTTTACAGCATCAACTTTTTGAATATAATGATAATTTAGTGAACTGTTCCTATATTTCTTTTGCAGATTTTCACCTTTGGGATGCTTGGAGACGTGTTTGGCTGTTAGGCAGTTTTACACGTCAGATGAAAGCAGGAATGAGGAAAAGATTAAAAATTGCCGCCGGTAAAGGTGAAGAATTAGCCAAAAAAGAGATTGATTTAGATAGTTTAACTCCTAGTTATCAAGGATTAGGTGACGAATTTTTCTCAAAAGCAACTGCCACAATGGAGAATTTTCAAGCTGGTTTAGTATCTGCGAATGAAGCCGCAGGACAAATCATGTCTTTGATTAAAACAATTGATTTTCTCCCTCAAAACTTTTGGAATTTAGCGGATGAGTCAGCTAAAAATATAGACACTGAATCTGAGTTTTGTAGAACCGAATATTCCCGGTTTTTATCTTGGATTAAAAAATCTTCTAAACCAGCAGTTAAAAAATATTTTGACTACAATGTGGAAGATTTAATGGCCGCCATTGGGTTAGCTACGGCCAGCGTATGAGGCAGGGGGCAGGAGGTAATACAGTTAATTAAACTGGTGTTTGATAGGGGTCAACTAGATAATTATTTTTGCCTGGCTGCATTAGTAAATAGGACAATTTCAACAAGTAGTAATTATGGTCAATTATCCTGTAGGGATTCGCTCGCTGGCTGTGAGATTTCCTAGTATGATTAAAACGAATAATTCTGATTTGACGGCTCAGAATCTTCCCAGACGAACTAGACAAACAAATCTGGATAAACTTGATATTTGGTCACAGGAAGTAGCACCGTTTTTGTCAGATCCATTTCGGGGGAATGTGGAAAGACGGGTAGTTGCACCTGATGAAACATCATTGATGTTAGAGTGTCAAGCAGCCCAAGATGCACTCAAAGCGGCAGAACTTGAACCCGCAGACATTGATTTAGCGATCGCTTCTTCCCTATTTCCTGAACAAATTATTCACGGTAACGCCACAAATTTGGCTCGTAAACTTAATCTGCGTTGTCCGGCTTGGAATTTGGAATCCACCTGCTCTAGTGCCTTGATTGCCCTGCAAAACGCCTGGGCACTCATCCAAACTGGAGCATATCGCCGGGTATTGGTGGTTACTTCTCATATTGGGTCTAACTCCGTAGATGAAGAAGATACCCTGGCCTGGTCTATGGGTGATGCAGCAGGAGCGTTTGTGGTTGATACCCTGACAGCAAATCAAGGTATTTTGGGGATGAAAATCATCAATACTGGCATTACTGCGGGGGCTTATCAACATGAATTGATCACAGACAATAGAGGCAATCTGCGTATTTCCACTAAGACAGGGGAAAATGTTAGTATGCTGGCTGAAACAGCTGTAGATTTCGTCCGCACCTGTTGTCAAGAAGCTGTAGCATCTGCTGGTTTAACTTTAGAGCAGATTGATTTTTTCGCCTTTAATACTCCTACTGCTTGGTATACTAACGTTTGTGTGAGAGCATTAGAAATAGAGAGCGATCGCACAATTAATCTTTACCCCCGTTACGCTAACATTGGACCCGTATTTCCTATTGCTAATTTGTATCATGCCTCCTTAGAAGGTCAAATTCAAGAAAATGATTTAGTTCTGATTTATACTAACGGAGCAGGAGCAACAGCCGGAGCAGTGGTGATGCGCTGGGGTGATGTTGCGCTGGGGTCAGTTCCTATCCCACCAATTAACACTATTCTAAATCAAAAAAAAGCTGATTCAGATATACCTCCAACCGTAAAACCCATAATCAAAACAGATTTTTCACAAACACAACTTTTAGCCATTTCACCACAGGAAAGACGGCAAAAATTAGAAATCTATTTAATAGAAATATTAACTGAATTACTGAAAATACCGAGCGAACAAATAAATAATCAGCAATCTTTCTCTTATTTAATTGATTCTTTAATAGCCTTAGAACTCCGTAGAAAAATTGAATCTGACTTACAGCTATCAGTGCCAATGGAAAAGTTTTTTCAAGATAGCAATATTAATAAAGTAGTTAATTTTTTAATGGATAAATTAGCAATCTCATTCCTCACTTTTTCTCCATCTTTATCTTCTGAGTTTCCAGAAAATATGGAAGAAATTATCCTGTAATTCAAGAAATATGTAAAAAATTGGTGTAATATTATGCAAATCTGCTCAGAAAAATTTGACGTGATAATTTTAGGTTCTGGAATTAGTGGTTCTACCTTAGCAACTATTTTAGCCAAGCACCAAGCCAAAGTTTTAATGATTGATAAAGGCACTCATCCCCGATTTGCGATTGGTGAATCACTAACTTCTCATACAGAAAAATTATTTTTACTGCTCAGTTATCAATATGAAATCCCTGAGTTCAATTACTTAAGTTCTTTTCACAAAATTAATCAAAATCTTCAAGATTGTGGTTGTGGATATAAACGCTCTTTTAGTTTTCTGTATCACCAAGAAGGAGAAGAACAAGCACCACAACAAAGAATCCAATGGGGAACCGGTCATACTAGCCATTTATTTCGCCAAGAAATAGATTATTTTTTAGTGAAAACGGCTACTAAATATGGAGCTAAATTATTATGTGAAACAATAGTTAGTGATATCAACATAGATAAAAATGGGGTAGTAGTTAAGCTGGCAGGTGGTGAAGAAATTCAGGCTAATTATTTAGTTGATGCTAGTGGTTATAATTCTATCTTGGCAGAAAAATTTAACTTAAGAGAAAAACCAACTCGATTTAAAACTCATTCTCGTAGTATTTTTACCCATTTAGTTGGAGTTAAAAATGCAGATGATTGTCTCCAAGAAACCCATGAGAATATCACACCTTTCTATCAAGGAACTGTTCATCATATCTTTGATGGGGGTTGGATATGGGTGATTCCATTTAATAATCATGAAAACTCAAATAATCCGGTTTGTAGTGTAGGACTAAATCTAGATTGTCGGCGTTTTCCTAAAAATAATAACTTGTCTCCTGAACAAGAATTTCAAGATTTTATCTCCCGATTTCCCACCATTCAACAACAGTTTACTAACGCAAAACCTGTGCGTAAATGGATAACAACAGATAGACTACAATATTCATCTTCTTCATCTGTAGGAGAAAGATTTTATATTTTACCTCATGCTGCGGGAATTAATGATGCAATTTTTTCTGTAGGAATAATCCAGACTTTAATTACTATTAGTTCATTAGCAGCGTTAATTTTACAAGCTATTAATACCAAAGATTTTTCAACTAAAAATTTTACTGATCTAGCACAATTACAACAAGATATTTTTGACTATAACGACAAAATCGCCAATTGTACCTACATTTCTTTTAGAAACTTTAACTTAATGAATGCTTGGTTACGGGTTTGGGTACTGCAACACATGATGAGCGTTGCCAAACTGACATCAACGCAGGTTTTAAGATTAGCTTTAGAAAATTATAGGGGATGTAAAAACCGAGATTGGTCAAGATTTACTAATATTGATTTCTTGAAAGATATAGATCCGCGTACACTAGGATGGGGGAATAATTATGTACAAAAGGCTATTACAGAAGTAGAAAAAGTAGAGCAAAATTTGATTTCTGTGGATGAAGCAGCCAATAATATTATTTCTATACTTAATTCTACAAGTTGGCTGTTTAAAACCTGTGGTTTGGTAAATACTGAACGGCGTTTTATGGATATACTAACTTCACAAAGATTCGGTATGAGTTTCTTAGTCTTTTCTTTGTGGAGTCAAATATTCTTAAAAAAAGAAGCCAGACCTTATTATTTTACATTCCAAGATTTTATAGATGCAACTCGTTGGCAAGTCGAACTTTAATTATAGGGAACACTTCGACTGCGCTCAGTGCGGTGCAGGGAACAGGTTTGAAAATATTTATTTACTTGAAGCGTGATGTGTTTTTGAACTTTCCGAATATAAAATGAGGAATCGGTGCTGTGAATTTAAGTGAACTTTTAGCTAAACTCTTTAGGGAAGATGTCCAGTTATGGGTTGATGAAAATGATAGTCATCAACTGCGAATCCGTGCCCCTAAAGGAGTGATAACTCCAGAATTACAGCAATTAATTACTAAGCAAAAATCAGATATTATTGCACTGCTGCGGGGAAATAATGCTGGTGTAGAAATTGCCAATTTACCATCTATTAATATTTGTCCAGAAAAGCGTTATCAACCTTTTCCACTGACCGATATACAACACGCTTACTGGATAGGTCGCAGTGGGATTTTAGAATTAGGTAGCGTGGCCAATCATGGTTATTATGAAATTGAATGTGACAATTTAGATTTAGATCAATTAACTTGGTCACTACAACAATTAATTCAACGTCATGATATGCTGCGGGCTATTATTTTACCAGATGGTCAACAGCAGATTTTAGAAAAAGTCCCAGATTATCAAATTGCAGTCTTAGATTTGCGGGGAAAGGATCAAGAAACGGTAACGGGTGAAATAGAAAATATCCGTCAAAGGATGTCCCATCAAGTTTTACCGACAGATAAATGGCCTTTATTTGAATTTCGAGTTACTTATTTAGATCAAGAGCGTTTAAGATTACATATTAGTTATGATTTGCAAATATTTGACGCTTGGAGTTTGTTTCGTTTATTTGATGAATGGTATCAACTTTATCAAAATCCCCAGCATCAATTTACCCCTTTAGAATTATCATTCCGAGATTATGTATTAGCAGAAAAAGCTTTGCATAATACTGAATTATACAAACACTCGCATAAATATTGGTGCGATCGCCTGGAAACTTTACCCCCACCTCCTGATTTACCTCTAGCAAAAAAACCCAAAACATTACAAAATCAACATTCCCAGCGTTATCAGGCTCGAATAAAAGCCAGCGAATGGCAACAACTCAAACAGCAAGCCGCTAATCATGGTTTAACCCCGTCGGGAGTTTTAATTGCTGCTTTTGCCGAAATTTTAACTATTTGGGGTCAGAATCCAAAATTTACCCTAAATCTAGCATTATTTAATCGTCTCCCCCTACATCCCCAAGTCAATGAAATTTTAGGCGATTTCACCTCAATTACTCTTTTAGCAGTAGATAATTCTACACCGGAATCATTTAGCCGGCGTTCAATTCGTCTACAACAACAAATCTGGCGAGATTTAGAACACCGTTATATTAGCGGAGTGGAAGTAGTGCGAGAATTAGCCTGCAGAAAAGGCACAATTCCCAGCGCCATGCCGGTTGTATTTACTAGCACTATTGGTTTTAGTTCATTAGGACAAGAAACTTTAACTTTTAGTCATTTTGGCGAGTTAGTTTATGGCATTAGTCAGGCTTCTCAAGCTTGGATGGATGTGCAAGTCTGGGAAGAAAAGGGAGAATTAACATTTAATTGGGATGTGGTAGATGAGCTTTTTCCTGAAGGTTTGATTAATGAGATGTTTACGGCTTATTGTTATTTTCTCCAACAACTAGCCGCATCTTCTACAATTTGGAATGAGACACACCGCCAAATTATCCCATTTAACCAAGCAGAGAATTTCACTACTGCACCAATTTCTGAAGAAATGCTACATACTTTGTTTTACAAACAAGTAGAAAATCGAAAAAATGACTATGCAGTAATTTTTTCTCAACGTAATTTAACTTATCAAGAATTATATGAATTATCTAATAGAGTTGGTCATCGTTTGCGTGCTTTAGGGACTCATCCTAATCAGTTGGTAGCGGTGGTAATGGAAAAGGGATGGGAACAAATTGCGGCCGTATTAGGAATTTTAGCGGCTGGCGCTGCTTATGTGCCGATTGACCCAGGACTACCACCGGAACGCAGAAAATATTTACTTGCAAATAGTGGAGTTTCTATTGTTTTAACTCAATCTTGGCTAAATGAAAAATTAGCTTGGTCTGAGGAAATTGTGAGAATATGTATAGATAATCAAGAGTTAGGAAATGAGAGTATTTCGGCATTAGAACCTAGCCAAACACCATCGGATTTAGCTTATTTAATTTATACTTCTGGTTCTACGGGATTGCCCAAAGGGGTAAAAATTAATCATTATGGTGCAGTTAATACTATTTTAGATATTAATCGCCGATTTAATGTTAATTGTAGCGATCGCATCTTGGCTTTATCATCCTTAAGTTTTGACCTGTCAGTGTATGATATTTTCGGCACTTTGGCCGCAGGTGGAACAATAGTTATTCCTAATGCAACAAGCGATCGTGAACCTGCCCACTGGGTTGAATGTATATCACAGCATCAAGTCACCATTTGGAACTCTGTTCCGGCTTTAATGCAGATGTTGGTTGACTATGCTAGTGAAAACCCGGAATTTCTAGCAAGTCTGCGGTTAACTTTACTCAGTGGAGATTGGCTACCCCTCACCCTACCCGACCAAATTAAACACCTCATCCCCAATATTCAAGTTATTAGCTTAGGGGGTGCTACAGAAGCCTCTATCTGGTCTATTCTTTACCCGATTTCAAAAGTTGACCCCACCTGGAAAAGTATCCCCTATGGTCAACCAATGACCAATCAGGGCTTTTATGTACTTAACCAGTTACTAGAACCCTGTCCGGTGTGGGTGTCTGGGCATTTGTTTATTAGTGGAATTGGATTAGCTGAGGGTTATTGGAATGACGAAGCCAAAACAGCCGCTAGTTTTATTACCCATCCTGTCACCCGTGAAAGACTTTACAAAACAGGTGATTTAGGTCGTTATCTTCCTGATGGTAATATCGAATTTTTGGGACGGGAAGACTATCAAGTAAAAATTGGTGGTTATCGAATTGAATTAGGAGAAATTGAAGCCATACTTTTACAACATCCTGCGGTACATCAAGGGGTAGTAACTGTTGTAGGGGAACAGCCAAAACACAAAAGATTAATAGCTTATGTTGTTGTTAATCATGAAATTTCTTCAGATGAATTACGCTGCTTTCTCCAAAAGCAATTACCAGAATATATGTTACCATCAGTTTTCATATTTTTAGATAATTTACCACTTTCAGCTAATGGTAAAGTAGACCGTCGTGCCCTTCCAAATCCCACAAGTTCATTACCAGAATTAAAAGTTGCTTATGTCCCACCCCAAAATGAGCTTGAACAAACTATTGCTAACATTTGGCAGGCAGTATTAAAACTGGAAAAGGTGGGAGTAAATGATAAATTTTTTGAATTGGGTGGAAATTCATTACTGCTAATAGAAATTTACAATCAACTGCAAAAACAATTACCCCCGGAAATGTGTTGTTTATCCATAGTTGATTTATTTAATTATTCAACTATTCGGGCTTTATCTGAGTATTTAAGTGCTAATCAAAAATCAGTATCTTTAAAACAAAAAATGAATAATTTAGACTTAGACCAAGAATTAAGACAAGGTAAAAATAGGTTACAGCAAAGATATAAAAAAATGCAGGAAGCGGGAGGCGGTAAGTAGGGTGCGTTAACGTAGGGTAACGCACCATCAAATGAAAATAGAGGCTAAAGGTGTTGTACTTTCTGTGCTAATACACCCTACAAAAAAAGATATTTCTTTAGTTGGAACTCTCTAACAATAAATTCCGGCGTTGCTGATGTTAGGGATGAAAATGATTTTGCATAAATCTAAAACCCTTGTAGAGACGTTCCATGGAACGTCTCTACACTCAAAAATCATCCCGCAATTATGCAAAGCCTAAATTCCCTGTTCCCTGTTCCCTCCTTTAAAATAAAGCCATGAATGTAGAAATGAACGGTTTAGAAATAGCGGTGATTGGTATTTCTGGAAGATTTCCAGGAAGTAAAAGTGTTGAGGAATTTTGGCAAAATTTAATTAACGGTGTAGAACTGATTTCAGTTTTTGGTGATGATGCTCAAAAAAAATCAGCTAATCAAACTATAAAAGCTGGTTCAGTGTTAGAAAATGTAGAATTATTTGATGCGGATTTCTTTGGTTTTAATCCCAGAGAAGCGGAAATTATGGACCCGCAACATCGGCTATTTTTAGAGTGTGCTTGGGAAGCTTTAGAAAATGCGGGTTATGATTCTCAAAGAGTAGAAAAAGCTATTGGGGTTTATGCTGGGATTGGCATGGGTTATTATTTGTATCATAATTTGTTGCCAAATCAGGATTTAATTAAATCAATTGGTGGGTTACAAACTCTATTAGCAGTAGATAAAGATTATGTTCCTACTCGCGTTTCCTACAAATTAAATTTGAAAGGCCCTAGTGTGAGTGTGGGGACTGCTTGTTCTAGTTCATTAGTGGCGGTACATTTAGCTTGTCAAAGTTTATTAAGTGGTGAATGTTATATGGCTTTGGCTGCTGGGGTTGCAGTTAAAGTTCCTCAAAATGAACTGACTTTATCCCCAGAGGGAATTATTTCTAATGATGGTCATTGTCGGGCTTTTGATGCTTCAGCAAATGGCACATTAGGAGGTAATGGTATTGGGGTTGTGGTATTGAAACGGTTAGAAGATGCGATCGCTGATCAAGATTATATATACGCAGTTATTAAAGGTTCAGCTATTAATAATGATGGTGCTGCCAAAATCGGTTACACCGCACCTAGTCAGGAAGGTCAAGCTAGAGTCATCCGTGCAGCTCAATTGATGGCGGAAGTACACCCCGAAACGATATCTTATATAGAAGCGCATGGCACTGGCACACCTTTGGGTGATCCGATTGAGGTTGCAGCCATGACACAAGCTTTTAGAGTTAGCACGGAGAAAAAAGGTTATTGTGCAATTGGATCAGTTAAAACTAATGTCGGGCATTTGGACGCAGCAGCAGGGATTACAGGTTTAATCAAAACTGTTCTAGCACTGCATCACCAAAAATTACCGCCAAGTATTAACTTTAACCAGCCTAATCCGCAAATAGATTTTGCTAATAGTCCATTTTACGTCAATCATCAGTTGCGAGAGTGGTCTGTTAACGGTGTACCCCGTCGGGCTGGGGTAAGTTCCTTTGGAATAGGTGGGACTAATGCCCATTTAATCTTAGAAGAAGCCTCTGTAATTGTACCTTCTAGCCCTTCTCGCAGCCAGCAATTATTACTACTTTCAGCCAAAACCCCTTCTGCACTGCAAACCGCTACAACTAATTTGGCGGCTTATCTGCAAAAATACCCAAACCTGAATTTAGCTGATGTCGCTTATACCTTACAAACTGGTCGGAGGGAGTTTGATTATCGGCGGATGATCGTGGTAGAAGATTTGGAAGATGCGGTAAAAGTTTTAGAATCAGGAAATACACAACGGATTTTCACCCAGTCCCCAGAAACAGACACCCCCTCTATAGTTTTGATGTTTACTGGACAGGGGGCGCAATATGTGAACATGGCACGGGATTTATATGAAAATGAGTCGGTTTTTCGCCAAGAATGCGATCGCTGTTGTGAATTACTCAAACCCCATTTAGGTATAGATTTACGCTCTTATCTTTATCCCCCACCGGAAGAAACCGCAACCGCAACCCAAAAACTCCTACAAACTGCCATCACTCAACCTGCCTTATTTGTAATTGAATATGCCTTAACTAAGTTGTGGATGTCTTGGGGTGTGCAACCTGCGGCCATGATTGGCCATAGTATTGGGGAATATGTAGCGGCTTATTTTGCGGGTGTGTTTTCCCTGGAAGATGCTTTGCTACTGGTGGCTACTCGTGGTCAACTGATGCAGCAACTCCCACCAGGAAAAATGCTTTCTGTCAATTTATCTGCCCAACAACTAGAATCCTATTTGGGGGATGACCTGGCTTTAGCTGCGAGTAATGCCCCTAATCTCAGTGTGGTTTCTGGGACAATAGCCGCAGTAGAACAACTGGAACAGCGATTAACTCAAGAAGGAATAGAATTTCGCCGTTTACATACCTCTCACGCTTTCCACTCCCCAATGATGGAGGCTATTGCTGAAGCTTTTACTCAAGTAGTGCAAAAAGTTAAACTCTATTCTCCCCAAATACCTTTTATTTCTAACGTTACAGGTACTTGGATTACCCCAACTCAAGCCACAGATGCAAATTACTGGTTTCAACATTTACGCCAAGGAGTGCGTTTTTGTGAAGGAATCACGGAGTTATTGGCAGATCATCAAAGGATTTTCCTCGAAGTGGGTCCAGGACGGACATTAACAACTTTAGTTAAACAACAAACGGCTAACAGAATTATACTTTCTTCTGTTCATCATCCCCAAGAACAACAATCAGATATAGGGTTTATTCTCCATACTTTGGGTAAACTGTGGCTGGCTGGGGTGAAAGTAGATTGGTCAGGTTTTTATGCTGGGGAACAACGCCGGCGTTTACCTTTACCCTCTTATCCCTTTGAGCGTCAACGTTATTGGATTGATCCACCGGTTGTCAATACTTTTGACCAAAAGCGCGAGGATTGGTTTTATCAGCCTCAATGGAAACAGGTTAATATTACCAATCAACAGGAGACAGCAGGCAAGCGGTCACTGAGCGAAGTCGAAGTGAGGCAGGAGGTAGGGGGAAATTTACCAGCTCGTACTTTGGTATTTGTGGATCAATGTGGTTTGGGTAGACAACTGATCAAAGAATTACAGCAACAAGGTAAAGATGCGATCGCTATAGAACCCGGTTCAGATTTTACCCAAATTAACCAGTTTACCTACACTCTCAATCCCCAAAATCGCCAAAATTACGAGGCTTTATTCCAAACTTTACAAACCCAAAATCAAATACCAACCAATATTATCCATTTATGGACTGTCACACCCCAAGGTTATGCAGAATCAGGACTGACAGAAGTTAAGCAAGTTCAAGATTTAGGCTTTTACAGTTTACTATTTCTCTCTCAAGCCATAGGAAAACAAAAGATTACCCAAAAGTTGGATTTAATGGTTATTTCCAACAATATGCAACCGGTCACGAAAACCGAAAAATTACATCCTGAAAAAGCCACTATTTTGGGGGCTGTAAAGGTGATTCCGGTGGAATTTCCCCACATTACCTGCCGCAGTATTGATATTGCAATTGATACTTTACCAGACCATCAACTTGTCAAACAACTGCTGACAGAATTAACCTATCCTAACCCCGAACAAATCAGCGCCTATCGGGGAAGTCAACGCTGGATACAAACCTTTGAGCGAGTACAATTAGCTGCAAATTCAGAACAAATACCCAGATTAAAGGAAAAAGGAGTTTATTTAATTACAGGCGGATTAGGGGGGATTGGACTGGTTTTAGCGGAATATTTAGCCAAAACCGTCAAAGCAAAATTAGTGTTAACAGGACGTTCAGCCTTTCCCCTACGAGTTGATTGGGAAAAATGGTTACTAAATCATGATGAAGCAGATCCCATTAGTAGGAAAATTCGCAAATTAGGGGAACTGGAAGCATTAGGGGCTGAGGTGATGACACTGAAAGCCGATATTACAGATTTATCACAAATGCGGGAAGCGATCGCTCAAGCTATCAACAAATTTGGACAATTTAACGGCATCATTCACGCTGCGGGTGTTCCTGGTGGGGGCATGATTCAACGTAAAACTTTTGAGGAAGCAGAAAGGATTTTTGCACCTAAAGTTAAAGGCACAATAATTTTAGATACTTTATTCAAAAATACAAAATTAGATTTCTTTGTCCTTTGTTCATCTTTAGTTTCTGCAATAGGAGGATTAGGACAAATAGATTATGTAGGTGCTAATGCCTTTTTAGATGCCTTTGCTCATTACAAAACTTCCACAGATGCCACTTTTACAGTAGCAATTAATTGGGATGCTTGGCAAGAAGTAGGAATGGCCGCAAAGGGCAGGGGGG
>DATGXB010000163.1:0-7260 GCA_035299225.1 Nostocaceae cyanobacterium
TCCTTTGAGGACGGCTTTTTGGTAGAATAGTGGAAACAGGCAGGGCATTGTCTGTTGGGCGAGATAGTGTAAGACGGGGTAGACCTGCAACTGTTGTTTGAACCCAGAATCTCCGCACTTTTAGGGCGGGGAGTATGTCAACTGAACTTTTCTTTGGCTGTCTGGGTTATTCGCTAAACCTGCGGTTTCTATGCTTTTTTAAAGCAAAATGGTATTATTTGCTGAGGCTATGCCTACATGGTTGGTGCTGGAGTGGTTAAGAAGATGAGAATTTTCTGCACAGATAACCCATCTAAACCGATAAAATAGACCTCTGTCCCTTTGGTGCATTCAACCATGACTGCTTCTTTTAAACCTCCTTTTTCTCCGAAAGAAATCGCCGCAGCAGGTCTAAAACCAGAAGAATATGAAGAAATTGTCCGTCGTTTAGGTCGTCATCCCAATAAGGCTGAGTTAGGAATGTTTGGGGTGATGTGGTCGGAACACTGCTGTTATAAAAATTCCCGTCCTTTACTCAAACAGTTTCCTACCACTGGCCCCCGGATTTTGGTGGGTCCTGGTGAAAATGCGGGTGTTGTTGATTTGGGTGATGGTCTGAGATTAGCTTTTAAAATTGAGTCCCATAACCACCCTTCGGCGGTTGAACCGTTCCAAGGTGCGGCTACGGGTGTAGGGGGTATACTAAGAGATATTTTTACTATGGGAGCGCGTCCCATTGCTTTGTTAAATTCTCTACGTTTTGGCTCTCTAGATGAACTGAAAACTCAACGGCTGTTTACTGGTGTCGTGGCTGGTATTAGTCATTATTCAAATTGTGTTGGTGTTCCCACTGTAGGGGGTGAGGTTTATTTTAACCCTGCTTATGCTGGTAATCCTTTGGTGAATGTGATGGCGTTGGGTTTGATGGAAACGCCGGAAATTGTCAAGTCAGGGGCTGCGGGTCTGGGTAATCCTGTGTTATATGTTGGTTCTACTACTGGCCGGGATGGTATGGGAGGCGCGAGTTTTGCCAGTGCAGAGTTAACGGATGCTTCTAAGGATGACCGTCCGGCGGTGCAGGTAGGCGACCCATTTTTAGAGAAGTCTTTGATTGAGGCTTGTTTGGAGGCTTTTAAAACTGGGGCGGTGGTTGCTGCTCAGGATATGGGGGCGGCGGGTATTACTTGCTCTACTTCGGAAATGGCGGCTAAAGGTGGTGTGGGGATTGAGTTTGATTTGGATAAGGTGCCGGTGCGGGAATATGGGATGGTGCCTTATGAGTATTTGTTGTCTGAATCTCAGGAGAGAATGCTGTTTGTTGCTCAAAAGGGCAGGGAACAGGAGTTAATTGATATTTTCCACAAATGGGGATTACATGGGGTGGTGGCTGGTAAGGTCATTGCTGAACCGATTGTGAGGATTTTGTTTCAAGGTAAGATCGCGGCGGAAATTCCTGCGGATGCGTTGGCGGAAAATACGCCTTTGTATGAGCGTGAGTTGTTGTCAGAAGCCCCGGAATATGCACAACAGGCTTGGCAATGGTCGCTTGATTCTTTGCCTAAATGCTCGGCTGAGGGTGTGGAAATTGCTGGAAAGCTGGAAAGTTGGAATGATGTTTTATTGATTTTAATGGATACTCCAGCGATCGCATCCAAAAGTTGGGTCTATCGTCAGTATGACCATCAGGTACAGAATAACACGGTACTTTTACCCGGTGGGGCTGATGCGGCGGTGGTGCGGTTACGTCCTCTAGAATCTATTCCCCATACTGCTACGAATAATAATAAAGGTGTGGCGGCTACGGTAGATTGTAATTCTCGTTATGTCTATCTTGACCCTTATGAGGGGGCTAAGGCGGTAGTGGCAGAAGCAGCCCGAAATCTTAGCTGTGTTGGTGCTGAACCTTTAGCAGTAACGGATAATCTCAATTTTGGCAGTCCTGAAAAACCTGTGGGTTACTGGCAGTTGGCTATGGCTTGTAAAGGTTTAAGTGAAGGTTGTCAGGAGTTGGGAACACCTGTAACCGGTGGTAATGTTTCTCTGTATAATGAAACTGTTGATTCTGAGGGTAAGCCTCAGCCCATTTATCCTACTCCAGTGGTGGGAATGGTTGGTTTAATTGAGGATTTAACCAAAATCTGTGGACAAGGTTGGCAGGCAGAAGGTGATTTAATTTACTTGTTGGGTTTGCCTGTGGGTGCTAATGTGGAGTTAGGAGGCTCAGAATATTTAGCAACGGTTCACGGTGTTGTCGCTGGTAAACCGCCTAAAGTAGATTTTGATTTAGAACGACGGGTACAAAAAGCTTGTCGTGAGGGTATCCGTGCCGGTTGGATACGTTCAGCCCATGATTGTGCTGAGGGAGGTTTGGCTGTGGCTTTGGCAGAATCTTGTATTGCCAGTAATTTGGGAGCTAAAATTAATTTAGGAGTTGCTGCTAATTTAGCACAGCGCTTAGATGTGACTTTATTCGGTGAAGGTGGAGCGCGGATTTTGGTTTCTGTGCAGCCAGAAATACAAGAGACTTGGGAAAATTATTTAACTGAGCATTTGGGTGATAAATGGCAAAAGTTAGGTGATGTAGCTGATTCTGGATCAGAATTGGGGATTTTCACTACTGATAACTCTGAATTAATTAAGGTTAGGGTCAAGGAAATTAGCGATCGCTATTCTTTAGCCATCCCCAGAAGATTGAAAGCTTACACTTAAGGCAGGAGGCAGGAGGCAGGAGGCAGGAGGGAAAGTCAAAAATTATAACTAAATGACTATTCCCTGTTCCCTGTTCCCTGTTCCCTCCCCATTGTTACCTAAAATACGCTACTGTGTTAATGGATGGTTAAATTTTTCTTAACTTAATGTGCAGCCAGCTGTCATATCCCAGTGACTTCACCCCCATCAGGAGCAAAACCAGCATGATTCTCATTGATTCCGTCACTTCGGATGTATCTACCCAAAACTACCAGGCAGATCAGGAAAATCACCCTGATAAACCAGAAGAAGCCTGTGGGGTATTTGGGATCTATGCGCCGGAACAAGATGTAGCAAAGTTAACTTACTTTGGACTATACGCCCTTCAGCATCGAGGTCAAGAATCTGCTGGAATTGCTACCTTTGCGGGTCAGCAGGTCTACCAGCATAAAGATATGGGCTTGGTGTCTCAAGTATTCAGTGAAACTATTTTAGAGCAATTACACGGTAATCTGGCTGTTGGTCACACTCGCTACTCTACCACCGGTTCTAGCCGCAAAGTTAACGCTCAACCTGCAATTGTGGAAACTCGGTTAGGAACATTAGCTTTAGCACATAATGGGAATTTAGTCAATACTTTGCAGTTGCGAGAAGAATTACTCAAAAGCAATTATAATTTGACGACTAGTACCGATTCGGAAATGATAGCCTATGCGATCGCCGAAGAAGTAAATGGTGGTGCAGATTGGTTAGAAGGTTCTAAACGGGCTTTTCACCGTTGTCAAGGTGCATTTAGTTTAGTCATTGGGACACCAGATGGTGTGATAGGTGCAAGAGATCCTAATGGTATTCGTCCCCTAGTGATTGGGACATTAGATACTGAACCCACACGTTATGTTTTAGCTTCGGAAACCTGCGGGTTAGATATCATCGGCGCTGATTATTTGCGGGATGTGCAACCAGGGGAATTAGTCTGGATTACAGAAGATGGGTTACACTCTCAACAATGGCATCAAGGAAGCGATCGTAAACTGTGCATTTTTGAGATGATTTATTTTGCTCGTCCTGATAGCATCATGCACAACGAAAGCCTATATAGTTATCGGATGCGATTAGGAAAAAGACTAGCACAAGAATCACCCATAGATGCTGATATAGTTCTAGGTGTACCAGATTCCGGCATTCCTGCGGCGATCGGTTTTTCCCAAGTTTCTGGCATCCCTTACGGAGAAGGATTAATTAAAAATCGTTACGTTGGTAGAACATTTATTCAACCTACCCAAACAATGCGGGAAATGGGGATTAAAGTCAAATTAAATCCTCTAAAAGATGTACTTGCAGGTAAGCGAGTAGTAATTATTGATGACTCCATTGTGCGGGGAACAACAAGCCGCAAACTGGTAAAAGCTTTGCGTGATGCTGGTGCAATTGAAGTACACATGAGAATATCCTCACCTCCCGTTACCCATCCTTGCTTTTACGGTATTGACACCGACACCCAAGATCAATTAATTGCTGCTACTAAATCCGTAGAAGAAATTACCAAACAATTAGAAGTAGACACCCTCGCGTATCTCACCTGGGAAGGAATGCTAGAAACAACCAGAGAAGATACAAATAGTTTTTGTTCTGCTTGTTTCACAGGTAATTATCCCGTAGCGATTCCCGAACAAGTCAAACGTTCTAAATTGATGTTGGAAAAAGTCACAGTTTAGATAATTGGGAAAAGCCGAAAAATAAGTTATCTAATTTTATGGGGTGGGTATTTTGCCTATCCCATAATTAGGTGATAAGTAATTAGGCAGAATTAATTACACAACTTATTTCCCTGTTCCCTGCACCGCACTGAGCGCAGCCGAAGTGTTCCCTTGCTTTACGTAGGAAATTAATTTTGCACGACTACTTAATAGGAATTTTATTGAATTAAAATAATATTATATCCTCACATCAATTTTTTATGAACCAACAAACAACTGAAAAAGTACGTTGGACTTCTAGGGATTTAGAATTATTTCCTGATGACGGAAAGCGGTATGAGATTATTGACGGAGAATTGTTTGTGACAAGATCACCTCATTGGAAACATCAAAAAGCCTGTGCCAGAATTATTAGTGGTTTAGATATTTGGTCACAAGCAACAGGTTTAGGGGAAGTTGTACCTACTCCGGGTCTAATTTTTGGTGAAAATGATAATGTTATTCCTGATGTTGTTTGGGCTAGTCATGAAAAGTTATCTTTGCTGTTAGATGAAGCTGGACATTTAACTACTGCACCAGAATTAGTTGTTGAGGTGCTATCTTATGGGAATAAAAACGAAGAACGAGATAGAGAAGTTAAACTAAAGCTTTACTCAACACAAGGAGTAAAAGAATATTGGATAGTTGACTGGCAAAATCAACAGGTAAAAGTGTATAGAAGAGAAGAAGGGAGTTTAAAGTTAGTGGCTACTTTATTCCCAAATGATGTATTGACTTCACCGATTTTACCAGGATTGAGAATGGCGATCGCACCTTTATTTACTTAAAATTTTATGTCTAGAACTGATAATTTATACCAATTACCTGAAAATCTACCCATTCCAGTTGATGATGGTGCTTGTAAACATTTATTTAAAATGCAACTCCCGTCTATTCCCCTCCTATCCACCGCAGGGGAAATCATTGATTTAAGCAACTTGAAAGGTAAAACAGTTGTTTACTGTTACCCACGCACTGGTAAACCTGATGTAGAAAACCCTTCCGGTTGGAATGAAATTCCAGGGGCTAGGGGATGCACACCCCAATCTTGTGCTTTTAGAGACCATTATCAAGAATTACAAGCATTAAATACAAAACTTTTTGGACTCAGCACACAAGACACCGAATATCAACAAGAAGCTGTTAAACGTCTCCATCTTCCCTTTGCCTTATTAAGTGATGTGGACTTAGTTTTTACAAAAACCTTACAGTTACCAACGTTCACCGTAGAAGCAATGACTTTAATTAAAAGATTAACATTAATTATTCATAACGGTATAATTCAACAAGTTTTTTATCCTGTATTTCCACCAGACAAAAATGCAGACCAAGTAATAGAGTGGTTATCACAAAACCCTGAGTAAATTAACCATGTTGCAAAAATTCGATTTTCGGTAACAAAGGGTCGGAAACCATACCCACACCAACAAAACCCCAACGTTTAAGCAAACCAGCAATTTGAGAATTAGAGATAGATTCTACTGTTAAACGACTAGCTAACTCTCCAGCATGAGTGTTGAGATAACTTAAAGCATCAAAATCTTCTTTAAATAATAACAGATAACCAGAACTTTCACCATCAGGTCGGGCAGTGAGATAACGACCATCTGATTTTGAACGTACTAAATAATAAACTTCTGACATAGAAAGGCTTATTAAACATTAACAATTAACAATTAAAAATGAGACTTTTGTGAGGGTTTAGCAGTGCTAAACCCCTACCCTAATCTAATTTTCCAAGCGAATACGGGGGTCAGCTACTTTTAAGAGTAAATCAGCCATTAAGTTACCGACAATGAGTAAAACTGCACTCATTACCAAACTTCCCATAAATAAATATTCATCTCTGGCTTGTACTGCTTGTAAAGTTAATCTGCCTATCCCTGGCCAGTTAAAAAATGTTTCTGTAATAAATGCACCACTTAATAAACCTGCTAACTCAAATCCTAGTAATGTAATTAAAGGGTTAATGGCATTTCGCAGCGCATGAACATAAATCACTCGATTTTCTGGTAATCCTTTAGCCCGTGCTGTTTGAATATAATCTTGACGCAATACATCGAGTAATTGACCGCGAGTTATACGCTGTAAACCAGCAAAACTGGTAAGACTTAAAGCAACTAAGGGTAAAATTGAATGCCAAGCAATATCAATGATTTTGCCAAACCAGGTTAATTCATTATGATTAATACTGGTCATGTTGCCCACTGGGAATAATGGGGTTGTCAGTTGTGCGAAAGCTAGTAACATTAAAGCTGTGATAAAGCTGGGGAAACCTTGGCCTGTATAGCTAAGAATTTGGAGAATTTTGTCTGTAGTGCGGTTTTGCTGAATAGCCGCAACAATACCCAAGGGAATGGCGATCGCCCAAGTAATAATTAAAGAAGCGATCGCTAATAGTAATGTTGCTGGTACTCGCTCCCATAACAAAGATGATACTTTAATGTTATAAGTCAGACTTAAACCAAAATCTCCTTGAGTCACCACCAATTTTAACCAGTTCCAAAACTGTTCTATATCAGGCTTATCGAGTCCATATAGTCTTCTGAGTCTATCTATTTCTCCTTGGGAATATCTCGGATCTTGTCTAAGCTTATCGAAGAAATCCCCAGGAGCTAATTTCATGATGAAAAACGCTAATGCAGCCGCTAAAAGAATTGTTAATAGTGCCTGTAATACCCGCTTGACTATATAAACAAAATTTTCACTTGTAATTACCCGAATTAGCCAATCTGCAAAGGTTTCTAAGTTAATTTTTGTAGATGTCATAGCTTTTTAGTCATTAGTCATTAGTCAAGGCAACAGGGAACAGGGAACAGGGAACAGGGAATAGGCAACACTTCAGCTGCGCTCAGTG
>DATGXB010000164.1:0-3293 GCA_035299225.1 Nostocaceae cyanobacterium
TCCTTTGAGGACGGCTTTTTGGTAGAATAGTGGAAACAGGCAGGGCATTGTCTGTTGGGCGAGATAGTGTAAGACAGGCTATGCCTGCAACTATTGTTTGAACCCAGAATCTCCGCACTTTTAGGGCGGGGAGTATGTCAAACTCACTCAAATTTCAAATTTTAGATTTTGGATTAAACAATCTTAGATCCAAAATCTAAGGTGATAGCTTTTTATTATGTCTCAACAACCGCACCCGGACAAGTCACCAATAACAGTAAATTGTGCTGTTCTTACTATTAGTGATACCCGTTCACAAGATACAGATAAAAGCGGACAAATAATTAAAAAACTACTTTTAGATGCTAATCATGCTGTAGAAGATTACAAAATTCTCCCAGATGAACCCGTCCAAATCCAAGCACATATCGAGAAATTAGGACAAAACTTTAGTATAGATGCGGTAATTATCAATGGTGGTACAGGTATTAGCCCCAGAGATACTACCTACGATGTGGTTGAAAAGTTGTTAGAGAAGACTTTACCAGGATTTGGGGAGTTATTTCGTTATTTAAGTTATCAGGAAATTGGTTCAAGAGCGATCGCTTCTCGTGCTGTAGCTGGGGTTTATCAACGCAAACTAATTTTTTCCCTTCCCGGTTCGAGTAATGCGGTCAAATTAGCTATGGAAAAGTTGATTTTACCAGAATTAATACACTTAGTTGGTCAAATTAATAGGGAACAGGGAACAGGGAACAGGGAACAGGGGGTTAGTCATTAGTCATTAGTCATTAGTCATTAGGAAATAAGAAATTACTTCTTCTTTCCCCTCTGCCCCCTGCCCCCCTGCCCCTCTGCCTCTTCTTTGCACCCACAAACAAAAAAACCCCTCAATTTATAGGGGTCTTGTCTTCGTTCATTTGCTGATAAAAAACATTATGGTTTAATGCTAAATATGCAGATTGCAGCTAGAAAGGCGGCGATCGCATAAAACGAAGCAACCACTTGTAACTCAGACCAACCAGATAATTCTAAATGATGATGTAAAGGAGCCATTTTAAACAGTCGCTTACCTTTGCCATCTGGTCCTTTGGTGGCTTTGTAATAGCTAACTTGTGCCATTACTGATAAGGTTTCCACAAAGAAGATCCCACTTAAAATAAACAGCACTGCTAAGGTATTAGTTAACAAACCTACTGCTGCTAAAGCACCACCTAAAGCCAGAGAACCAGTATCACCCATAAATACACGGGCTGGGTTGCGGTTATGTGCCAAGAATCCCAAACAGCTACCACTTAAAGCTGCACAGAATATCATTAAATCAGGGTTCGTGGGGGCAATCATTACACCTAAACCGAAAAGGGCGATCGCTACTGTTCCCCCGGCTAAACCGTCTACCCCATCAGTTAAATTAGTAGCATTACTTTCCGCCACTAACACAAAACCAGCCACAGGCCAAAAAAGTAAACCTAAAGGTAAAGTAAAACCCACCCAAGGCAAGTTGATATTTGTTATATTGGAATTACCATTCACCATCAACCAAAAACAAAAAGCCACAGCAAAACCAATTTGCATGGCTAACTTCATTTTGGGTGATATACCTTTGTTTGACTTGCGGCGTAAAATTTGCCAGTCGTCAATCCAGCCAATCAAACCATAGCTGAGGGTTAAAGCCGATACTGCTACTACATCTTGATTAAAGTTAGCAGCAACACAGGCAACTAACACCGCTACCGGGATAAAAAATATCCCCCCCATTGTGGGTGTTCCAGCTTTCTTTAAATGGGCTTGGGGTCCATCTTCCCGGATAATTTGCCCAGTTTTTAGGGCTTGTAATAAGGGAACTACCCAATAACCCAGAATAGCCACACCTAGAGTACACAACAATAGGGGTAACGTTAAAGAATTAGTATGCCAAGGAGTCCGATTCCCTAGCCAGTCAAATATCACCGCCGCTATACTTAGTAATAAAGTTAGTATAGAGGCTAACCCGATTCCTGATAGATTTATACTTTGGTCAGGAGATAATTTAGCGTCCACAGTATTTTCCCTTCACTCCACACTTAAAAATAAAACCCATAGCAGGGCTGCTGATGGCAGTCAAATTCCCTGCTTCTGTGTATTAATCTTCATCTATAGCGATATCATCGTCATCATCATAATCAATATCGCTGATTCCTTCCTCTCCACCTAGAAAGTCGGAGATAGCTTCCTCTTCTTCATCACCAAAATCTGGTTCATGAACATCGCGGGCAATCATGCGACCACTAGATTGTAGCCAGTCCAAAATAGAACTTTCTTGTTTAACGGGAATAACAGCAGCCCTTTGATTGCGGGGCATTTCACGGAGGGGAGAATTTAACATATTCAACGAAGACGAGATGAGAATATATTACTAGACAATAAGAGTCTATCATCTGAGACGGGCTGATTTAATCTTTCACTTGCTTGATTGCCAAATCAGAATTAAACAAAAAATTTTTATTTAATATTCTCATGGCCAGAAGTCAAAAAATTATTAGGAGAACATTAATATCAATGATTAATGCTGCTTTTTACAGGATGATGACTTAAGAGGTAAACACCAATGATGGGAAAAACCACTTTACTAGAAGCGATTGCTTCCACAAATCGGGGTTTATTAGCCACCGACACACAGAGACAAGCTATTTTAGCAGCGATCGCCAACTTAGAAGACTATAATCCTACACCGCGTCCCTTAGAAGCCAGTCATTTACTAGAAGGTGATTGGCGATTACTTTACACCACTAGTAAAGCCCTCTTGAATTTAGATAACTTTCCCCTATATAAACTAGGGCAAGTTTATCAATGTATTCGGGTAGAAACTAACAGTGTATATAACATAGCTGAAACTTGTGGCCTACCTGCCTTAGAGGGATTAGTCAGCGTGGCGGCCAAATTTGAACCAGTGTCCGAAAGACGGGTTCAAGTCAAATTCCAACGATTTATTATAGGATTACAACGGTTAATTGACTATAAATCACCGGCGAAATTTATTCAAGAAATTGAAGATGGAAAAAAATTTCCGGCCTTAGATTTTCGCATTAATAGCGATCGTCAACAAGGTTGGTTAGATATCACCTATATAGATAATGACCTCAGAATCGGCAGAGGTAACGAGGGCAGCGTATTCGTTTTAAGTAAAACATAAACTTTTGTGCAAGAAGTGTTTGCGAACGAACATATTACATTGTTGGTACTTTGTCAAGGGGCAGGAGGTAGGAGGCAGGGGGCAGGGGGCAGAGGTCTACTGGCAGGAACAGTAAAGCCAAACGCTGGACGGGGGGCAGGGG
>DATGXB010000165.1:0-16226 GCA_035299225.1 Nostocaceae cyanobacterium
TGCTCGATTTATAGAGCAATTAAAATACAAGGCTGAATTGGTAGGAATTACCGTGTTGATTAATGAAGAATCTTATACTTCTGCGGCTTCATTTTTAGATTTAGACCCCATTCCTGTGTACAAAAAAGGAGAATCACACAATTTCAGTGGCAAGCGAATTAAACGCGCTTGGTACAAATCGAAAGATGGCAGGCTGATTCATGCGGATATTAATGCCAGTCTGAATATCGCCAGAAAAGTAGTCCCGGCGGCTTTTAGCTTAGGGATAGCGGGTATTGCAGTTTGCCCATTCCGGGTTACGCCGGTTAAAGTAGCTTGAGGACATTTGTCCATAAAATTACTAACTGTTAAATTCATTTCAGCATTTGATGAAAGCATAACAACAATGTTCGATCAACCGTTTTTCAAACCTAGTTACTCCGTAGAAATCATCGAGCCGGATCAGGTATTTTTCTTATCTGAGAGAGAGAAAGTTTGGTTGAGCGATGGCGAAACACCCGCCGTAGGCGATCGCCTATCTTGTCGTGTAGCAGCTTTAATACAGGATGGAGTTAATGATGTTGATGCAATTTTAGATATTATTCAACAAGAAGTATTACAAACTAATCCCAATACAGCAGAATTATTCAACACTCTGCTTAATTTCAGTGTTAAAACTCAATATAACTTGTTTCAAATGAGACAGCATGGCTATTTGGTAGAACAGGAGGAAGCCGAAGCATCACCTTTAGCTATCTTCTGTCATCATCTCAATATTCCCCCCTCAATAGCCCAACAACGCTTACAATCAACCAAAATAGCTGTAAAAACTTTAGGCGGTTTGAGTGCTGATGATTTGATTCCCACCCTACAAGCCCTAAATATTCAAGTCGCAGATCAAGGAGATTTGACAATAGTCTTAACTGACGACTATCTCCATCCCCAACTAGAGGAAATTAATCAACAAGCTTTAACCTCTTCATCTCCTTGGATGCTCGTCAACCCTTGGGGAACAACTTTTTGGCTTGGCCCCATATTTGAACCCCATAAAACAGGATGTTGGCAATGTCTAGCCCAACGTCTAAAAGGGAATAGACCAATAGAAAGCTTTATTCAAAGACATAAACCAGGTTCTACTCCTACTCCTCCTCTGGGATTTTTGGCTAGTACGGTACAAACAGCACTAGGAATGGTAGCCACTGAAGTATTTAAATGGATTGTCCAAGCAGAAAACTACAAATTATTAGGAAATTTAATAACTTACGACACATTTACCCTCAGCACCCAAGAGCATATCTTAGTTAAACGTCCCCAATGTCCCCGGTGTGGACAGAGAGGAAACCAACCTCAACCGATTATTTTAGAACACCGCAAGAAAACCTTTACCAGCGACGGAGGACACCGCACCTGTTCCCCCCAAGAAACTTTGAGGAAATATCAACATCACATTAGTCCAATTACCGGAGTAGTCAGAGAACTCGCTAAAATACCAAGTAATGGATTGATACATACATATATCGCCAAACATCATTTTCAGAATATGTTTGATGATTTAGACAGCTTACGCCAAAATGTGGGCGGTCGAAGCGGAGGTAAAGGGAGGACAGATAGCCAAGCGAGAGCAAGCGGTTTTTGTGAAGCTATTGAGCGATATTCTGGCGTATTTCAGGGCGATGAAATCAGACATCAAAGCAGTTACCAACGTTTAGGGGATAAAGCCATTCACCCTAATGCTTGTATGAATTTCAGCCAGCAGCAATACCAGGAGCGAGAACAATGGAACGCTAAATGTCCAGGTTGGTTTCAAAAAGTCCCAGCACCTTTTGATCCAGAAAGAGAAATTGATTGGACACCTGTTTGGTCTTTAACCTATCAAGATTTTAAATACTTACCAACAGCTTATTGTTATTATGGCTATCCCCAATCCCATCAACCCGACTGTTGGGCAGATTCTAATGGATGTGCAGCAGGCAACACTCTGGAAGAGGCCATTTTACAAGGGTTTATGGAATTAGTTGAGCGAGATGCTGTGGCTTTGTGGTGGTATAATCGGTTGCAAAAGCCTAAAGTAGATTTAGGGAGTTTTAACGAACCTTATTTTCAAACGTTACAAGAATATTATCAAAAGATTAACAGAGAATTATGGATATTAGATATTACCAGCGATCTAAATATTCCCACCTTCGCAGCTGTTAGTCGTAGGACAGACCAAGCAGTAGAAGATATTGTTTTAGGATATGGTGCCCATTTTGATCCTAAAATTGCCATTAGTCGAGCTTTGACAGAGGTTAACCAAATTCTGCCTAATGTTTTATTAGCTCAGACTGATAGTAGCACTGTATACCCGCAATCGGCTGATTCTCTAGCTTTAGAATGGTGGAAAACTGCTACTGTAGGTAATCAACCTTATCTGCTTCCTGATAATTTAACTCAGTCCAAAACCTATGCAGATTATCCCCAACTAGCTAATGATGATTTGCTAGAAGATGTGAAACTCTGCCAACAAATCACCGAGCAAAACGGCCTGGAAATGCTGGTTTTGGATCAAACTCGCGCTGATATTGGACTTAGAGTAGCTAAGGTGATTGTGCCGGGAATGCGTCATATGTGGAAGCGGCTAGGTGAAGGACGTTTGTATAATGTCCCTGTAAAAATGGGTTGGTTAAAATCGCCTTTAACAGAAGCAGAATTAAATCCTTTTCCCATGTGGATGTAGTTGACATTAAAACGAGTTTAATCATGTTGAATGGTTATAAAATTATTGATGCTGATGCCCATGTGATTGAGCCGCAGCAAATGTGGGTTAAATACCTGCCTCCTGAATTTAGGCACTTTGCACCTTCAGTAGAGATGAAAATTCAAGGAGAAGAGATTGTTCAGAAGATATCTCCACAGGTGCGATCGCTTGGCAATCAACAAATGATGCAAGCTCACCCAAAAGCTTACTTTCAACGTTATAGTCCTGAATCTCACTTACAAGCTATGGGAGAAATGGGGATTGATGTAGCATTTATATATCCGAGTTACGGATTATGGCTATTGGCTATTGATACCATGCCCCCAGAAGTAGCAGGTGCATTTACTCAGGCTTACAACACTTGGTTATATGAAGAGTATTGTAGCTACGCTCCAGATAAGTTAAAGGGAGTAGGAACGATTAACTTTCATGCACCAGAACAAATGGTATCAGAATTGCAGCGCATAGCTGAGTGTGGTTGGAAAGCTGTCGTTTTACGTCCTAATCCGGTAAAAGGGAGAATTTTGAGCGACATGGCCTACGAACCATTTTGGACAGCCTGCGAAGATTTGGGAATAGCCGTAGGAATACATGAAGGAACTCATAGTCGTTTACCAACGACTGGGAGCGATCGCTTTAATACTCGTTTTGCTATGCACGCTTGTTCCCACCCCATGGAACAGATGATGGCCTTGTTAGCCTTGATAGAAGGAGGAGTATTAGAGCGTCACCCCCGCTTGAGAGTGGGTTTTTTAGAGTCTGGTTGTGGCTGGCTTCCTTACTGGCTCTGGCGATTAGATACAGAATATAAAGATTTACATTGGGAAGTCAAAAATAATGTAAAATTACTTCCGTCGGAGTATTTTCAACGTCAGTGTTTTGTGACTATTGAACCTTCCGAACCTTATCTACCTCAAATTATCGAGTACATAGGTTCTGATAACCTAATTTTCGGCTCTGATTATCCTCACATGGATCATCGGCCGGATGCTTTGAATAAAGTTCTAGAGCTAGAAGCGCAATTATCTGCACAAACAATACAAAAGATTGTTTGGGATAATTCCGCATATTTTTACGGTTTAACTTGAACCATTCCATCCCTTGTAAACGCTAAACATTGAGTGAAATATTGTCTAGGAGGAAAAATAATGCAATCTACACCAGATTATTTGGAAATTTTAGAAAGTTGTGGAGTTCCATATCTTGACATTTTGTCTAAATTTGCATTTAGATGCCTAGAAGATGAGAAAAATTCTGAGCAAAACCAAAACAATCAAAATAAGCTGTTTCAGATACTTATAATTAATGACAAAAGCACTAACGAAAGCGAGATTAAGTTAGTCTATGGAAATAAAGACTTTTTTAAAAGTCATTATGATGGCATTGACACTGAGAATTTACCAACAAAAGGAGCAATAGTTGATAAGCAGTTTGCGAGGAAGGATAATGACAATTATCCTCTAATACGCCATCTATTGCAATCTCGCAAATTATGTCAGATGATGGCAAGTACATGGATTGATTTTGATCAAGATCACAATTTTCCTCCTTCTTTTTGTAACCAGGTAAAATATGTCAAAAAAATCTTTGATTCCTATAACATTTCCCCTTGTACTTATTGGGAAAATAAAAAAATAACAAGCACTATCGAGCTAAAACGAAAGCTACTGGAAGAAGGCACTGTACCAAATACGAATTTATTAATTAAACCAGGATCTATCGGTTACAGTTCAATATCTTTAGCTCTTTTGTTAAGTGGTCAAGTCTATTATGTTGACAAAGTTGAAAAAATTGAAGGGCGAAATAAACTATCTTTGAAGAAAGTTTGGAAACCAATTTTAAGCACTTATGAAATAGTTTATGGGTACGCAATGGACTTATCTTGGGATACATTTTGTGGGACTATCAGCGAGATTTCTCAAGCTGTGAATAGACCAAAACTTCCTTTGAGCAAAATCACTTTAGGTTATCCACCAAAACCTAGCGAGTTCTACCATAACGATCATAATATTCGAGCTTGGTCTCTTGCATCGGATTCCGAAGAAGAAGATGATGATACAATAAAGAATAATGAATATCCATTTTATCCTCCTAAAAATAGTGATGAATGGAAAGATCAGAAACCAAGATTTGTAGTTCCTCCTTTCCCTTATCTCCCCTTGAGTTCACTGTAGTTAAATTTAGAAAATTTGTCTGGTCATTAATTTTCCAAATTAACAATTTTTCTTTGTTAAATATGAAGTAGATAAACGATAAGCTAGGTTCGCTCAATCTTCAGTTAACCTGCTTATCAATATAACAGTACAAAGTGAAAATTTATTGAAACAATAGTTCGGACAGTTTTTGATGGAGATTTTGAAACCATTGATTTTCCGTTAGTGGTTATTCTGATCGAGAAGCCTGTAACCCGCATTCTATCGTTGGTAGTCTAACCAGTTTTGAAAAATGTCCAAAGTATTGTTAAAAAATCAATTACTCTATTGAATTTCTAGCTATAAATAATATGACTTATAATCTAGATGTTAATCAGCTAAATTACCAGATTATTGAAAAGATATATGAAAGTGTTAATTCATTAGTTTATCGAGGCATTCTTTATTCAGATAAACAACCAGTCATTCTGAAAATTCTTAAAGAGGATTATCCCACTTCTGCTGAACTAAATAGATATAAACAGGAATATGAAATTACCCGTTCTTTGAACACAGATAGTATTATTAAAGCTTACGATTTACAAAGATATAAGAATAGTTTAGTAATGCTTTTAGAGGACTTTGGAGGTCAGTCTTTAAAACTCTTAATGTCCCAGCAGCAGTTTGGTATAGAAGAATTTCTCGCCATTGCTATCAAGACCACTGAAGGTTTAGGCAGTATTCATACTGCTAACATTGTTCATAAAGATATTAACCCTGCCAACATAGTTTATAACTCAAAAACTGGACAACTTAAAATTATTGATTTTGGGATTTCTACCCGTTTATCACTAGAAAATCAAACAGCCACCAATATTAATCAAATAGAGGGAACTTTAGCTTATATTGCCCCAGAGCAAACTGGGAGAATGAACCGAGGGATAGATTACCGCAGTGATTTTTATTCTCTGGGTGTTACCTTCTATGAACTCTTAACCCATCAACTTCCTTTTGAAACCAATGACCCCATGGAGTTAGTCCATTGTCATATTGCACAGCAACCAAAAAGACCTGATGAAATCATTTCCTCAATTCCCTTAGCACTATCCAATATCATCATCAAATTGTTAGCTAAAACCCCAGAGGAAAGATACCAAACTGCTTGGGGCATTAAAGCAGATTTAGAAACTTGTCTGCAACAATTAAAAACTGTAGGAAAAATTTCTCAGTTTCCTTTAGGATGTCAGGATATTTCTGACAAGTTTCACATTTCCCGAAAACTCTACGGGCGAGAGCAAGAAATCACCCAAATATTAAATGCTTTTGACAGAGTTAGCCAAGGTAGCACTGAAATGCTCTTAATATCTGGTTATTCAGGTGTTGGTAAGTCTGCCTTAGTTAATGAAATTCACAAACCTGTCACGTGCCAACGAGGCTACTTTATTAATGGCAAATTTGATCAATTTAAAAGAAATATTCCTTATGCAGCTATTACCGATGCTTTTGAATACCTGATACGCCAACTTTTGAGTGAACCGGGAATTATCCTACAAACCTGGAAAAAGAAAATTTTAGAAGCTTTAGGAAATAATGGTCAAATTATTATTGATGTCATCCCTGATTTAGAAAAAATTATTGGTAAGCAGCCACCTATTGAACAACTACCCCCAACTGAAACGCAAAATCGCTTTAACTTATTTTTTAAGAAATTTATTGGTGTTTTTACACAAAAAGAACACCCTTTAGTGATCTTTTTAGATGATTTACAATGGGCAGATTTACCATCTTTCAACTTAATTGAGTTATTAATGACGGATTCTGATAGCCAATATCTGTTAATGATAGGTGCATATCGAGCTAATGAAGTCAGTTCTACACATCCTTTAACACTAACTTTAGAGCGAATTAATCAGGAAGCAGCCAAATTTGATACAATAAATCTTCAACCATTAGCACTAAATCACGTCAACCAGTTAATATCTGATACACTAAACTGCTCAACTCAGCAGTCAGAACCTTTAGCCGAATTGTTGATCCATAAAACTGGAGGTAATCCATTTTTTCTGACACAATTCCTTAAATATTTATACCAAGAAAATCTGCTAGTCTTCAAAGTACCTCAATTCAATACTAATAGTCAGATTAGATGCTGGCATTGGGATATTGAAAAAATTAAAAAATTAGGAATTACTGATAATGTAGTTGATTTCATGGTCAACAAAATTGAGAAGCTAGATGAAAAAACTCAAAATGTTCTCAAACTAGCAGCTTGTATTGGACATCAATTTGATTTAAAAATACTCTCAATCATTAATCAAAAATCTAAAACATCTACTGCTAGAGAATTACAACCAGCACTACAGGAAGGTTTAATTGTTCCTTTAAGTAATGATTATAATATTCCTCTAATTTGGAATCAAGAGGAAATAGCACCTACTAATTCAGAAATTTCTGAACGTTTTATTCCTAAACTTCCTGAGTCTATTCTCTACAAATTTTTACATGATAGGGTTCAGCAAGCCGCCTATGTTCTCATTTCAGAAGATAAAAAAAAGGAATTTCACCTCAAAATTGGAAAGCAACTGCTGGAAAATACTAAAGAAGATGAAATAGAAGAAAATGTCCTTGATATTGTCAATCAATTAAATATAGGGATTGAGTTAATAACTTATCAGCCAGAAAGAAATCACCTAGCGCAACTTAATTTAATAGCTGGTCAAAAAGCAAAGGCTTCCAGTGCTTATGAACCTGCTCTTAGGTACTTAGAAACTGCGCTAGAACTTTTGTCACCAGATAGCTGGCTAAATGAATATGATTTGACTTTAGCACTGTACACAGAAACATTAGAAGCTCAGTATCTAAACACTCAATTTGAACAAGCGGAAAAAATATCTAATGTTGTTTTGCAAAACGCTAAACAAGTTCTTGATAAAGTTAAAATATATGAGCTAAGAATCCAGTCATACTATGCTCAACTTCGGCTTCAGTCAGCTATTGATATTTCTCTTGAAATTTTAGCTAAACTAGAAGTATTTCTAAGCCAAGAAATAAGTCATATAGAGAAACAAATTGATGAAAAACAAAAAGCTATACAATGTTTGTTAGAGGGTAAACGCATTAAGGATTTAGTAAATTTACCAGAAATGACAGATCCTTACAAACTGGCTGCTAGTAGGATTTTACTCTCTCTTGCTGATCCTGCCATAATAACCAATAATCCATTGTATCCTCTGGTAATATTGACTAACATCAATCTCTGCCTACAATATGGCAATCCACCTCTAATAGCAGCTAGTATATATGCTTGGTATGGACGTATTCTGTGTAATTTTATAAAAAATCCTGATATTGATGCTGGATATCAATTTGGACAACTATCTTTGCGTCTACTAGAGAAATATAACCTCCGAAAATCTAAAGAATCAATATTAATAACGCATCTGGGTAATGCATTTATTCGGCCTTGGAAAGAGCCTCTGAAAAACATCAAAATGGAAGAATTTGAGGAAAGTGTTCAAATTGGATTAGACACTGGATATTTGGACTACGTTTGCTACAATGCTATGGATTATTGTCTTTATGGGATTTTTAAAGGTTATAATCTAAAAAACTTTAACCATAAATACGAAGCTTATAAAAAATTAATTCACAAATTAAAACAAGAATATTCAGTTTATTATATGGAAGCTTTGACAAAGATAGCTGCCAATTTCTTGAAGGAAGATTGTCACAATTATCATATAATATTCGGATCTAAAGAAGAAGAAGACAAATTATTAAATTTATGGACTCAAAATAGTAATCACTGGCTATTATTTATATCTTATACAGCTAAAACTTGGTTATTCTATTTTTTCAAAGAGTATGAACAAGGATTAAAAACTGCTCTCTTATCAGAGAATTACAGTGAAAGTTCTATGTCATGCATAGTTTCAATACCAAACATTTTTTACAATCCCTTGACTTTTCTTGCTGCCCATAACAAAAAAATGGACATTGAACAGAAAAATTTTCTGTTACAAAAAGTATTATCTTATCAAGAAATAATGCAAAAAATCGCTTCACATTGCCCAGAAAATTTCCAAAATAAGTGTGATTTAATTGCGGCTGAAAAAGCACGAGTATTAGGACAATATTGGGAAGCAGAAGAACTATATGAAAAAGCTATTCAAGGTGCTAAAAAATATGAATTTACCCACGAAGAAGCTCTAGCTTATGAAAAAGCAGCAGAATTTTATTTGGAGCTAGGTAGGGAAGAAATTGGGCAGTTATATCTGAGAAATGCACACCATTGTTACACTCGTTGGGGAGCTAAAGCTAAAGTTAAACAATTAGAAGACGAATATCCACAATATTTTATAGGAACAACAAACCAAGGTAAAGTTAAAAGTCTCAGTACAACTGTTTCTACTACTGGTAATGATGGAGAAATTCTTGATTTAACAACGATTATTAAAGCTTCTCAAGCTTTAGCTGGGGAAATTATTCTTAGTAAGTTGTTGGCTAAGTTAATGAAAATCATGATTGAGAATGCGGGTGCTGAAAAAGGGTTTCTGCTTTTGCATTCTCATGATAGATGGGTGATAGAAGCGATCGCCTCTATCAATTCTCCAGAAATGACAATATTAAAATCTATACCACTAGACTCCATAGATGCTTCTACCCAAACCCCTTTAGTTTCAACAGCTATTACTAACTATGTTGCCCGTACTCAGGAAAATCTAGTTATTAATGATGCTGTGCATGAGGGACAATTTACCCGTGATCCCTATATTATCGCTACTCAACCTAAATCCATTCTTTGCATTCCTCTACTCCACCAAGGAAAATTAAACGGAATTTTATATTTAGAAAATAATCTGGCAACAGGGGCATTTACAACAGAACGGGTACAGCTTTTAAATATCCTTTCTAGTCAAGCTGCTATTTCTATCGAAAATTCTCGCCTCTATACTACTCTAGAACAAAAAGTAGAAGAACGTACTCAAGAACTATCACAAACTCTAGAAATTCTCAAAGCCACTCAAGCTAAATTAGAATTTGAAAACGCTTTACTCAAAAGTGCGGAAGCATCTAGTTATGATTATCAAGTTGGTGGTAGTTTGCCAATTGATGCTCCTACTTATGTAGTGCGTTCTGCTGATCGTTACCTATATAAAGCATTAAAAACTGGTGAATTTTGTTATATTCTTAATTCCCGACAAATGGGTAAATCAAGTTTGATGGTGCGGATGATGCACCATTTACAGCAAGAGGGTTTTTGTTGTGCTGCTGTTGATATGACTCGCATTGGTAATGAGAATATTACAGTGGAACAATGGTATAAGGGTTTAGCTGTAGAATTGTGGCAGGGTTTTGATTTGTTTGGTAAAGTAAATTTAAAAGCTTGGTGGAAAGAACAACTAGACCTTTCTCCTGTGCAGCGATTGAGTAGATTTTTTGAGGAAGTTTTATTAACAGAAGTTAAATTACCTGATGATGATAATTTACCTCAGATAATTATCTTTTTAGATGAAATTGATAGTGTTTTAGGTTTAGATTTTTCAGTTAATGATTTCTTTGCTCTAATTCGCTCTTGCTATAATCAGCGTGGTATTAATCCAGCGTATAAAAGGTTATGTTTTGCCTTACTTGGTGTTGCTACTCCTAGTGATTTAATTACTGATTCTCGTGTTACACCTTTTAATGTTGGCCAAGCAATTCAATTACATGGTTTCCAATTACATGAAGCTCAACCTTTGTTGCATGGTTTAACAGATAAAGTTAGCAACCCGCAAGCGGTACTGAGAGAAGTTTTATTTTGGACTAATGGCCAACCTTTTTTAACTCAAAAAATTTGTAGAATAATTCGTAGTTCTTTAGAAACTGTGCCTGAAAAGAGTGAAAAAGTCTGGATTGAGAATTTGATCCGCACAAATATTATAGATGACTGGGAAGCACAGGACGAACCAGAGCATTTAAGAACAATTAGCGATCGCATCCTCAAAGGTGAATTACCATCTGCCAAAACGTTAAAATTATACCAAGAAATTTTACATTACGGACAAAGAAAGGCTGTTGATAGTCCAGAGGAACGAGAACTAATTTTATCAGGGTTAGTAGTAAAAGAACAAAGTTATTTAAAAATTCACAACCGGATTTATGAAGTTATTTTTAATGATAATTGGATTGATCTACATCTGTGATATATTCTACAGTGGCATAACAACAAAATATGAATTTTTTAGCTTGGCCTAAAAATTTTCTTATTGCTGAAGAAGTAATAAGGAATTAACGTCAACGCACAAAAAATTTAAACAGATACATTTAAAAAATTTGCTCCTAATCATCATGGGTTTTAATGTAGATGAGGCAATTAATATTGCTAACCAAGCAGTTTTCAGAAAGTTTAATAGAAACTTAACTGATATTGAAATAGTTGTTCTCAAAGGAGCTTGGGTGCGTGATGAATATGATCAAATTGCAGCTAAACACCAATATGCAACAAGTTATATTAGTCAAGATGTTGCACCTAAGCTTTGGAAATTGTTAACAGATGCTTTAGGAGAAAAAGTCAGAAAAAATAATTTTAAGGAGGCTTTAAAGCGTAAATGGGAAAAGCAATGCTGGGAAAGGCAATTTACATCTGAATATTATATACCAAAAACAGAATTAAGAACTGCAAACAGTAAACAGAAAAGTAGCAAGGTTCAAGAAGCAACTTCTTTGAATTATTCAACCCAACCTAAACCAAACTTTCCAGATCCAGAATTGTATGTAGAACGCTACCCGATTGAATCACTATGCTATGAAACCTTATTACAGCCAGGTTCTCTAGTGCGAATTAAAGCACCAAAATTTATGGGTAAAACCTATTTGATGGAACGTGTATTAGCTAAACTTGCAAACCAAGGCTATCGTACACTCAACTTAAGTTTAGAGATGGCAGATAGGAAAATTCATTTTACTAACCTGAATAAATTTTTGCGTTGGTTTTGTCTCAATCTCAGTAGAGAATTGCGCTTACCTAGTCAGATAGATGACTATTGGGATGAAGAGGGGATGGGTGCTAAAGTCAGCTGCACAACTTATTTAGAAGAATACTTATTAGCTGAGTCCGAAAGTCCGCTTGTTCTCTGTTTAGATGATGTAGACTTGCTTTTCCCTTATCCTGAAGTGTATGAAGACTTTTTTGGCTTGTTACGTTCTTGGTATGAGAAAGCTAGAATCCGTCAAAATTGGAAAAAACTGCGATTAGCGATCGCTCATGCTACTGATGTTTATATCCGCCTGAATATTAATCAGTCACCTTTTAACGTCGGACTACCCATTGAGTTACCAGAATTAACTAGAGAGCAGGTGTTATTATTTGCTGCGAAATTTGGATTAAGTGGAGATGCAAATTTAATAGATGCTTTAATAAAATTAGTGGGTGGTCATCCTTACTTATTACAACTGGCATTTTCTCATCTCAAAAATTATCCTGATATTAGTTTTGACCAATTGTTAGCAGAAGCAACAACAGATGCGAGTATTTATCGTCACCATTTGCGGGAATATTGGTTGAATTTGCAACAAGAACCCAAATTAATGGCAGCATTTCAAATAGTGATTAATTCTAATCAACCTGTACGATTAGAAACAATTTCAGCTTATCAGTTACAGAGTATGGGGTTAGTAAAACTGACAGGTAATGAAGTAGAACCACGCTGTCAATTATATCGTAGTTATTTTAATGATAGTAAATTTACACTGTAATTATTCAAAGGAAGATGGTGAGAGGGCAGGATAATTTATTGTACTCCTAGCTACACAAAACTCATGCTCATTTTTTTCAAAGTTTGAGTTCTAATTAGTGGGCGATCGCCTCTGTGTAGTGGGTGGCAACAAGAGATTACTCTGCTCCTCTTCACATCAAACAATTAATTGTGCACTATTTCTTCACTTGCCCGGAATAAGCTCCTACAGAAATTGATATATCGTCATGATAAAAGGTATACAGTGGCTCGTCCACCAATGGAGTTAAAGGCCATGAGAGATTTGCTGAAGCTTCTGGTAAGGGAAAACCAACAGGAAGTTGCTCGGCTGCTTTGCAAGCTCCTATAAGCTTGTCTTTGTTAATAGGTCTGATGCCAAGTGGAACAGGCCTTGTTTCATGACGAATGACACCACCATAGTACCAAGTTTCCATAACAGGATCGGGTTGAGTAGTAACAGGTTCAACTTTCACTGAAACTGAATACCAATTACCAGGAGGTGTTGGTGTTGCCTTATCCTCTACTGACAAAAGTTCTACTTTCACACCAAATTGACCGTAATTAAAAAAAGCAATTTTGATAACTTCATCAAATTTTTCGCAGTTCATAATCTAGCTCCAAATGTCTGATTAAATAACAGAACTAGTGATATTTATCTCAAGTCAGATTAGTTAATTACTGTTTTGATGTAAACATCACCTGATTCATATAATGCTTGGTTTTTCAAATTAATAGTTCAGTTAAATTCAGGACTATTGAAATTCTTTTACATTGAGCTAATTTAGTTAAGTTCAGCTATCTATAATGTGAAAATTCAGTGAAATTCAGTTAAATTTAGTATCCATAAACCTGAAAGCGTGTCACAATTAAAAACAGTATCGGGTTTGAAGCATCCATCAACTACCAATGTTTACTAATATCAATGCTACCTATAGGTATCAAGCTGGAGGCAGTCTTCCGCCTGATGCTCCCACTTATGTGGTGCGAAAGGCTGACACAGAACTTTATGAAGGGTTATTGGCTGGGGATTATTGTTATGTTCTCAATGCTAGACAGATGGGGAAGTCTAGCTTACGAGTGCGGATGATGGGTAAATTACAAGCACAAGGAATTGCTTGCACGGAAATTGAATTAAGCGGAATTGGTAGCCAACAGATTACCGCATCTCAATGGTATGGAGGAATTATTCAAGAATTGGTAAGCGGGTTTAATTTGAAAATAAATCGGCGCAGTTGGTTAAAAGAACGTGATGATTTGTCCCCTGTGCAATGCTTAAATCAATTTATTGAAACAGTATTGTTAACTCAAATTCAGGAAGAAATTATTATTTTTATTGATGAAATTGATAATGTTCTGAGTTTAAAATTTTCTACAGATGAATTTTTTGCTCTAATTCGTCACTGCTATGAATGCCGAGCAATTAAACCTGCCTATAAACGGCTTTCATTTGCTTTGCTGGGAGTGGCTACACCTTCAGATTTAATTCAGGATAAACATTATTCTACTCCTTTTAATATTGGTCGAGCTATAGAACTTCAGGGATTTGAATTTAATAATAGTCAGCCTTTGGTTAAGGGATTAATCGGAAAAGTTATTAACCCGGAAGCGGTTTTAAAAGAAATCTTATATTGGACAAATGGACAACCATTTCTGACTCAAAAACTGTGTTGGTTAATCGTTAATTATTGTAATCATCCAGAATTTTCTTCTCCTGAAGCGGGTGAGGAATCCCAGTGGGTAGAAAAAATTGTCCAAAACCAAATTATCAAAAATTGGGAAAGTCAGGATGAACCAGAACATTTAAGGACGATACGCGATCGCATCCTCCGCAATACTCCCAAAAGTGAACAGTTATTGCAACTATATCAACAGATTCTCCAGCAAGGAACTATCCCCACTGACAATTCCCCAATTTACCTAGAGTTACGATTATCGGGGCTTGTAGCGCAACAAGAAGGGAATTTAGTAGTTAAAAATCCTATTTACGCTAGAGTCTTTAATTTAGATTGGGTACAGCAAAAGCTGAAACTAGTAAAACAAGTTGCTAATTCTCATCAGGTTTCTACTGATTCAACTCTGATGTTTACAGGTATAGCGGAATTAACCGCCGATGAGTCGGGGTATCAGCCGCATAATTTAGAGGTGGTACAACAAGACTGGCAACAGATGCGTGATTATTGCCAGCAATTTGGCGGACAGTTAATCAAAACTTTGCCAGATGGATTATTAATTTCCTTTGAGAGTCCAGAAAAAGCCGTTGACTGTGCTATAGAAATCCAAAAAACTTTAGCGATCGCACTCATGAATTTACCAGAATCCCACAGACTACGCCATCGCATTGGGATTCATATCGGCAATGATGTTCTAGATCAAGATGCAGACTTAGCAGCACAAATTCAAACACAGGCTGAACCTGGAGGAATTTGCCTATCTCCAACCGCATATAACCAAGTGAAAAAATATTTACAGGTTAAAGCCATTAATGTGCAGCTAGACAAACTCAAAGGTATTTCCGACCCTCTATTTGTCTACCAAATTGCCCCCTATCGTCCCACGTCTATTAAACATACTGCCTACTTAGTTAACTCTCCCTGTTATCCCAGTGGTGCGATTCCTCTTAGTTCTCCTTTTTACATAGAAAGAACCACAATTGAAACCCAAGTTTATGAAGAAATTAAAAAACCTGGGGCTTTAGTCCGAATTAAAGCACCGAAAGAAATGGGTAAAACTTCTTTACTACTGAGAACTTTAGATTATGCCTCTCGTCAAGATTATCAGACTGTGAGTTTAAGTTTGGAACAAATTGACGATGTAATTTTAAACGATTTGAATCGCTTTTTACGTTGGCTATGTGCTAATATTAGCCGTCAGCTTGGGATTGAACCCCAATTAGAAGAATACTGGGATGAAGATATCGGCTGTAAAATTAGTTGTTCTATTTATCTTCGTAATTATATATTAAAACAAATTAATACACCCCTGGTTTTATCCTTAGATGAAGTTAACTATATTTTTGAACATCCTTTAGTGGCTAAAGATGTCTTACCTCTGTTTCGTTCTTGGTATGAGGAAGCTAAAAGAGAACGAATCTGGCAAAAATTAAGATTGATCATAGTCCACTCTACAGAAATATATGTACCTCTCCAGTTAAAACAATCTCCATTTAATGTTGGCTTACCAGTTGAGCTCAGTTGCTTTAGTTTAGAACAAGTAAAGCAATTAGCTCAACGCTATCAACTCAACTGGACTGATGGACAGGAAGCTACAAAACTGATGGCAATGGTGGAAGGACATCCCGGATTAGTGCATACAGCTATTTATCATTTGAGTAAGGGGGAAATTACCTTTGCTGAATTTCTGGATACAGCAGCGACATCCAAAGGAATTTACTCTGCTCACTTACAGCGTCATCAAGTAACATTACAAGAACAACCTGAACTAGCCAAAGCTTTATGTAAAGTTATAAATGCTCAAGAAGCGATCGCTCTAGATTCCATCATGACCTATAAATTAAGCAGTATGGGCTTAGTCAAACAGTTAAAAGATAAAGTCATCCCTAGCTGTGAACTATATCGGCAGTATTTCACAGAAAACCGGAACACCGACGGCCATTAGTGCAGGGGGGCAGAGGGGCAGGGGGGC
>DATGXB010000166.1:0-7176 GCA_035299225.1 Nostocaceae cyanobacterium
AGTCTAATAGTCAAAGTCATCTAAAGATGACTAGAAATATTTAAAAAGTCTCTAGTTTACTTTAGTAAACTTGATCTATTAGCCCGGAAATTCATTTCTGGGCGGGTGTGAAAGCCGACAAATAAGGCATCTGTGGCTTAAGTTGATACCAATGGGCAGTGCCATGTCCCTACACTCAATCTATAAGTATCATAGTTTTTGGGAAATGGTATGAGCTTTGTAGATTGTTAGAGATGGATATTACAAAGTGTCAACTCTACTTTCAATTACAGATTGAATACTGCTGCTAACATTGCTTAAGAAATTATAGCCTGTTGCAGTTTCAATTGAATCTACACTCACTCGATAACTTCGCCAAGTGTTAGACCTAATACCTTGATCATTTGGCATATTCACAGCAATTACTCTGGTATTACTGGTTACGCCAGATACACCTGAGCCGGGTTGATCTAAAACGACAATTACTTTCCACGTTCTATCGGGAACTGTTACTTTACCACTAGCAATTGTTGTTTTGCCACCATTAGAACCAGTACCACCAGTGCCATAACCTCCACTGATAATATATAATTCTTTACCTTGACTCACTAAACTCCGGCAATAATCCTCTAATTGTGCCCAAGGTCCCTGATTATTGTCAGGTGCTTGGGGGATGATATTGGTCATGAGGAAAGTAGATGAGTTATTAGTGATGGTGTTGGTTCTATCAGCAGAGGGGGTCATGTGACCTCGATCAAATCCTGAACCTGTGTAGTCACTAGTAGTTACCCGATACCACCCGGAAGGTAGGGTAGTATCTGCTCTAAAATCATCCTGTCTGGGTGCAGAACCTAACCAAGAAGAGTTTAGTTGCCATGACACCCAATTGGGAATACCGCGATCGCGATGATAGCTTAAAGCATACTGAGGTTTTATCATTAAATAGTTACTTGGGGAAGTAGTGCTAGTTACAGCACCACTAGGATTACCCATTGTTAAATGAACGCTGGTAGTTTGTGCGGCTGTTCTCAACTGCACAAACACGATCAGAATGGCGCTCAACCCAGCCAACAGCAATAAACCGAGAGAACGAAATCTCTTCATATTTTTCTTTTATTTACTTAAGTCTAGTTTGTTCATATTTACTTCAATAATTTCAAGTATAGCTATATACTAAATCTTATTTTTATCTTTAATTTAACTTTGTTAATCATAACTTAATTTCATCCTGTCAGAATATATTTAACACCATCAATACCCAAACTAAATTTTTTAATTTTTTAGTAGTGTAATTATGAATTTTTTTTAAATTTTTAGCTTACAATACTTCGGACAATTTTTAGAACGAAGCCACAAAGCTTACAGCGTATGGAGTCTAGGAAATGTTGAATTAAATGCAACTCAGGTGTAGACCTAACTTTGATTTAATTATTGTTGGTAACTCAAAGCCCTAGAGTATAAGCGATACAGCCCCCGAAAAAGTGTCCGAACCATTGAGCTTAACGCGATTGTGATTACTCACTCTCAAAAATCCTGATTTCTTCATCAGTTAATTGATAAAGTTCATAAACTAATTGATTGATTTGTCTATCAGTAGCTTTAATTTGCTGTTGAATCATCCTTTGATTAGGTGGGGTTTTTGCTTCCTTTAATCTTTGATGAAGTATAAGCATCTGTTCAACAAGATTCACTATTTGATCATGAATATTTTTTTCTTTTGAATTGGCAAAATCAATTAATCTAATTGGTAATTGTTCAATAAACTGAGTAAAATAACGGAAAAAACCCCCTCGCATTGTTGTACTAATACTTTTTAGATAAAAATCTAATAATTTGCTATTTAGTAAACCTAAAACATATTTAACTGATTCTTGAACATTATTTTTAAGTATTATTCCATAACCACTTGTAAAAGCATAATCTCCATTTTCATCCCAAGCAAAAGAAGCTTGATTTGCAATATCTGGAACTAAAATTTTAGGTTGTTTCATCAATTCTAAATTTTTAGGATAAATGTAAGCATACCATCTTGAACCACTCATCCGACCTTTTTCTCTCGCTTGTAATACTTGCTTATTTTTAGTTAAATATTTAAAGGTAAAAGGAAAACACTCTCGTAATTTATCTTCATTCATCAAATTAATATCACCATTAATTAATTCATAAGGAATAATGACTAATTTATTTGCATATAAAAGTTGATAGCTTTTTATTTCTCTCCCTTGTAAAAACCGAGAAATTAAATTAGATTCAATTGTCACTACTTTATCTAAAGCCTTAGAATATACCTGGAGTAAGTTATCTTCTTCAGAAATTAAATCTACAACATAAATATCATTTGCACTAGTTCTAATTCCTTGAGAAATATTAGTCGTTATTTGCTTTAAAATTGTAAAGGGATGTTGTTGGAACTTATGCAGAAATTCCGATTGTTGGATTTTACTAAAATTCCAACTTTCCCCAGCAACAATTTCTTTAATTATCCAGGCTTTTTCTGTTTCACCACCAAGCATCCATTTTGATAAATCATGAACTTGAATAAAGATTTTTTCTGAATTTTCTGATTTAGATAGAAATAATAAACAGGTATAGGTTGATACGCCTGGAAAAATTTGCTGATCTCCAAAATAGACAATTTTTTCTAGGTGTTTACCTTCAGCAATTAATTTTCTTAAAGCTTCTCCATATTGAGCATTAAAAAATTTATGTGGTAAGATAAAACCTAAATAACCATCTTGTTTTAATAACTTTAATCCCTGTTCGACAAATACAACATAAATATCATAATTTCCTTTGCTTGCGGAAATATATTGTTGCTTGTAAAATTCTACTTCTAAAGTAGCCCATTCTTTTAATGCTTGAATGCGAATATAGGGAGGATTCCCAATAATTACATCAAATCCCCCATGTTTCATGATTTGATTAAATCCACTTTCCCAGTCAAAAACATTAACTCTATAAGCTGTATCTTCATCTAATAAGTTCATCTGAATATTATCATAAAATTTCCCATCTATTAAAGAATTACCACATAGTACATTACTATCTAAATCGGGTAAAGCCCTTTCTTTAAATAGTTCTAATTGTCTAGTGATAGTTTCCCCTGATTCACCTTCTAAAACTTTCAATAATAATGATAATTTAGTAGTTTCTACGGCTTGTTGATCAATATCCACTCCGTAGATATGGGTTAATAAAATGCGTTTTCTTTCTGGGGAAGTTAAACGCCAATTACTGCCAGTAGTTTGATATAATTTGCTCTTGTTTTTCTTCGGATTTTTTAGATATTGTTGTAAATACCAATCTAATAGAAATTGATAAGCAACGATTAAAAATGAACCTGAACCACAAGCAGGATCAAGAATTGTAATTTTTTGGATTTGTTCTGGTTTTTTATCTGCTAAAAGTTTACCAATCGTTTGTTTAACTATATAATCAACAATATAACTCGGAGTATAATAAACTCCACCTGCTTTTCTAACTTCTGGCTTATCTTCAATAACTGCTTGACGACTAGCAGATAATTTAATGACTTTACCTAAAAATTGCTCATAAACTTGTCCCAAAATCTCTACAGGAATGACAGAAAATTCATAGGGACTTTCTGGAGGATAGAGTTTTCTGATAATTTCTTTTAAGATACTATCATCAATTCTTAAATTCAATGTAAAATCATCAGGGTTAATTCTGCCTTTTTCAGTTTGGAAATGAAATAAACCGGAGTTATAACGGTAATCAGCATTGATAAATAAACGCCCTAATTCTCCATAAACATTATCAATTTTGAGCAAATTAAATAATTGTTCATAATTTTCAATTCCCCTATCTTCACAGATGCGTAAAAAGATAATTCTATTAATGGTTATTTGTACAGCAAAGTTTAATTCTCTTGGTGTAATTGTTGGGTTTCTCCAAGCCAAATTAGAGGCTAAATTTTCTCGCCAAACTTCAATTTCTTGTAAAAAGGCTTTATCAACGGTAATTCCCGCTTTAATTTTAGTTTCCGCAAATTGTTCTAAAGAACTATTTAATACTGCTTCTTGAGAAATAAAATTATATATTTCGTCCCATTTTTCTATATATTCTGTATAGTGAAAAAATTTAATTCTGGCTGTAGCGGCGGAATCATTTTTATTTGGCATGATCCGACAGTCATAAATTGAAAGTTCTTCAAAATCTGTTAAGATACTAATAACTAGTTTAGCTGACCATCCATAGCGTCGCAGTTGAAAAGCTGCACTAATATTTTTACCAATATTGACAGCAGGTTTTTTGGCTTCTACAAAAAATTTTCTTACTCCTCCAATACGAAAAGTATAATCAGGTGCTTTCGCTGTACTTGCGTTGCTGATTTTTAAGCTTTCTTCGTGAATGACTTCTTGGTAAATACTAGGAATTTGTTTTTGGTTATTAACATCCCAGCCTAATGCTTCAAAAAATGGATTAATAAATTGAATCCGATTTTGCGCTTCATTTAAACCACCTGTATGATATAGGTCTATTTGTTCCTGGAAACTTTCAACTAATTGAATAATTTGAGGTGGTGCGCTCATAATTGTTTAATAATCTGGTTTTTGGGTAAGTTGAGGCTGGAGTTTGTAAACAGTGACAATCCAAAATAGTTATTATATCTTAATTTCACAGAATTAACCTGATTCAAAGATAAATTTTCATTCTTTTTCTATTTCTTCTTTAACTATACTAGCTAATTTTTCGGCTGCACCACTTTCACCGCGAACGCTGCGGAGTTTTGCCCGGATAGCGGCTAATTTTTCGGGATTTGCTAACCAGTTTAAAATCATTTCTCCGATTTCGGAGGATTGAAGTTTTCCTACTAATTCCGGCACTATTTCTTCCTGTGCCCAAATATTTGGCCAGGCTAATAAACCTTTGCGTCTGAGGAAAAACCAATTAATTAATTTAGCAAATGTTGTTCCTATTCCTGGTATATTTGCTAATAGTCCTGGTAAACCATCCCAAGCACGCATGGCATCTAGTTGTTGAGTTGGTAATAAAACTATCATTGGTACTCCTAAAGCACCAAGTTCGGCTGTGTTTGCACCGACGGTAGTTAGGCAAAGATTACATTGAGATAATGTTTCATAAGCTGGGTTTTGTTGAATTAATTCAACTGTTAAACCTGTGTTTGTTTTTAGCTGATTATTAATGAGGGAAGCGCCGGAAAATTGGAAGGTTTGAAGATAGGGGTTTTGGTCTGGGTTGGCAAAATTAGCTAAGGTTTGTAAATCTAATGTTGGGGCTACGGGAATAATAAATTTAGTTTGGGGTTTTTGTGCATAGATGTATTCAGCTATGGCTAACATTAATGGTACGCCTTGGGTGAGTTTAGCAGCTTTTGAACCAGGTAAAATTCCGATTAAGTTATGATTAATTTGGGTGTTGGTAATGTTAGCTGCTTCTAACATTAAATCACCGACTACAGTAAATTTAGAGGCATATTTTGAGGATACATTTTGAGCTACTTTCGGTTGCATGATGCCGAAGCGGTCTATAAATCCGTGCCAACGCGCTTCCCATTCGGCGTAAACAACTGTTTTATAACCAAATCTTTTACTGATGATGACGGGAAAAATTTGATCTCCGCCTAAGAAAATGATAATGCCTTTATTTCTCCAGTCCCAGTTTTGGGGGGTTTTACCAGTGAGGAGAAATGTCCAAAAGTGTTGTGCTGCTAGGGTTCTGTCTACTTGTGGATAGGAAGATGCGATCGCCTCTTCTCTTCCTGTAGCATGGGGACATGGTGATAATATCACAGAAATCCGCACTAAATCCCGGTCATCACCTAATTGTTTTCTTAATGCTTCCACTACTGGACGCACCCAGGTTGTAACTTCACCGGGTCCATTGCTAAGAATGAGAATGTCAAATGGTTGTGTCATAAGTTAATTTTGACCAAATTTATTTATAATTTCTCAAAGTCAAATGATACTGATAAAATATTAGGCTATGTTTGATAACGTTTGTAAATTTCTCGCGGAATCATTTTCCACTGATTTTGCAAGTTGGTTACTTGGGAAAGAAATTAAACTAACTGAACTGAGTCCATCAGAATTATCCCTTGAACCAATCAGGGCTGATGCTTTAATTTTGTTACAGTCAGATGAAATTGTACTGCATTTGGAATTTCAAACCATACCAAAAGCAGATATTCCGTTTCGCATGACTGATTATCGTTTGCGGGTATATCGGAAGTTTCCCCATAAAAAAATGTACCAATTGGTTATTTACCTGCAACCCAGTCAATCTGAATTAGCTTGGCAAACTGAGTTTATACTAGAAAAGACCCGTCATGAATTTAACGTAATTCGTTTGTGGGAACAGCCAACGGAAATTTTTCTCAATTCTCCGGGTTTGTTACCGTTTGCTACACTCAGTCAAACTGAAGATAAAGCCGCAACTTTAGAACAAGTTTCTCAACAACTGGCAAAAATTGAAAATGCCAGAAATCAAAGTAATGTGGCTGCATCAACAGCAATTTTAGCTGGGTTAGTATTAGATAAGGAATTGATTAGACAATTACTGCGGAGAGACTTTATGCGCGAGTCGGTAATTTATCAGGATATTTTACACGAAGGGGAATTGACTTTAGTTATGCGGTTACTGCGTCGCAAGTTTGGGACAGTTCCGCCAGATTTACAGGTGCAAATTCAAAATTTACCTTTAACTGAATTAGAGGATTTAGGTGAGGATTTATTAGATTTTTTGAGTTTAACGGATTTAGAAACTTGGTTAGCACAAAATCAAAGTGAGGAGGTTAATTAAGTTAAAATTAAGATAAATCCTTATTTTCACAATAGTTCGGACATTTTTTGAGGGAAAGCTTGAAACCATTGATTTTCCGTTAGTGGTTATTCTGATTGAATAGCCTGTAACCCGCATTCTACCCTTGGTAGTCTAGCTGGTTTTGAAAAATGTCCGAAGTATTGAGTTAACGGAAGTAGATTTTGAAATTGCTGAATTTTATGGGGATAGTCAAGATAATTTTAACTGGTCATAATTAATGATGAGAATAAGTAAGGAAATTAATATAAACTATGATTACTGGAATTGAACAAAAAGCAACCGTTGGTAAAAATGGCAAGAATGAAAAAATTAAATAATGAAAAAATTAAATAATGAAAAAATTAAATAATGAAAAAATTAAATAATGAAAAAATTAAATAATGAAAAAATTAA
>DATGXB010000167.1:0-9966 GCA_035299225.1 Nostocaceae cyanobacterium
AGGGGGGAAGAGGCAGGGGGCAGGGGGCAGGGAGCAGAGGGGCAGAGGGGCAGGGGGCAGGGGGGGAAAGAAGAATATCAAAATACTTTTCCTGTTGCCTATTGCCTATTGCCTATTGCCTGTTCCCTATTGCCTGTTGCCTATTGCCTGTTCCCTGTTCCCTGTTCCCTGTTCCCTGTTCCCTTGCTTTTACTCAATACAAGGATAAATCATGGTAAATTTACAAGAACGTGGGCATTTACTAACAGAACAAATTAATCCACACAGTTTAAATTTAGACCAGTTAAATGCTGTAGAATTGGTAGAGTTATTTAATAGCGAAGACCAAAAAGCAGTAGCCGCAGTAGGTGCAGCAAAGGAAGAGTTAGCAGCAGCAGTGGAACAAATTAGCGATCGCTTATCCCAAGGCGGACGTTTATTTTATATTGGTGCAGGGACAAGTGGTAGATTAGGTGTATTAGATGCTGCCGAATGTCCACCCACTTTTTGCACCCCTCCAGAGTTGGTACAAGGGATTATTGCTGGTGGTGCTGGTGCGTTGTTACGTAGTTCTGAAGACTTAGAGGATCGCAGTGAAGACGGAGAAGCAGCGATCGCTCAACGGGAAATTACACAACTTGATGCAGTTGTAGGCATTACCGCCGGTGGTACAACTCCTTATGTTCACGGTGCTTTAAATGCAGCCCGTCAAAGAGGTGCTTTAACCATTTTTATGGCTTGCGTTCCTGCTGCACAAGTCCCATTTCATGCTGATATTGATATTCGTTTGTTAACTGGGCCTGAAGTCCTCGCCGGTTCCACACGTTTAAAAGCCGGAACAGCCACCAAACTGGCTTTAAATATTATTTCTACCGGTGTAATGGTGAGATTAGGGAAAGTTTACGGTAATCGAATGGTAGATGTTGCCGTTACAAATCAAAAATTACGCGATCGCGCTTTGCGGATTTTACAAGACCTCACCGGCTTAAGTCGAGAACTCGCCAACACATTATTAGACAATAGCGGCAAATGGGTAAAATTAGCCTTACTCATGCACTGGACAGGTTTAGACAAAGCCGCAGGAGAAAAATTACTCACAGCAAATCATGGACTTCTCCGTAAAGCTGTAGATAGCTATCATCAAAATAATGGTTAAAAATATTTACATTTAATCCAGAATCTAAGGATACAGCAATACTGTATCCTTATTTTTTATCCTAATTGAAAATTAATTTCCAGTCATGGATTTCTACCAAATCTAGTTTTAAAAATCCTTTTTCTTCTTCACATTCCATAAACAATCAGAATAAATCAAACATAATATATATCAGGATTTTTGAAATGGTATTAGGGGTATTTTAAAAATGCAAATTTTTTTTATACATTTATTAATGAGTTCGACAATTAGACAAAGGTCTAAATTTGAGGTTGTTACTGAAAACGAGCGCAAAAATTTCCAATGTCTTAAATTTTAATTATGTTAAAGCTTGAAGAAGCTAGAGAGGTATTAAGATTGCCTTGAAAAATTTTCTCTAAGGAGATTTATCGAAATATGTTAGAAGAGACTCAAAATATCTTGGAAGTGACTCAAAGAATAGACCTTCCTGAACACTTCGAGAAAACTGGTAAGGTAGAAGTCTTTAAAATCTGGGCTATTGTAGCAGCGAATGATGATACAGGACTTGTCATCAGTAATGTTAAGAAAGGTGACGAAATCATCATTTATGATGCCTCTGGGATTGCTTCTTTCAAAGAGGCGAATATGCATCTAATATCTTCAATCATAGGCATTGCTAACGCCATTGGTGAAGCTGGAGTTTTAATTGCCACAGAAGGGGAAGCAGCTCCTTTTATTGGTGCTTGGAATAAAGGTGTAGATAGCATTAGAAAAGCAATAGAAAATGGACACCCTAGTCACGGAAATAGAGATGCCTACGGACGAGATCCAGGTACAGGCGACTACGCTAAAGAGGAGGGAGGTCTAATTGTTGCTATGCCAGAGTCAAAAGGACCCATATACGCTACCCACGACTATTTTCTTAAGGATGGCGCTAAGAAAAACGGTCGGAAGGTCGAATACTATAGTCAAAAGACTTTAGAAAAAAACGCATTTTTCCCTTATCCTGACAATGGTGGAAAAATGAGCGCCACTGCTGGCATAGATGGAGTGGTACATATACTTGCATTTGACTCTAAGTTTACTGATAACCACGGTGCTTATGCGGTGGCAGTTTACGTTGTTCGTAACAATGTTCAACAGCCAAAAGAGATGATTAGAAAATTAGAAGATGCCCCTCCCAGTGACATTATTTTTCAGTAAACTCTAGACTAGATAAGAAGAGTAATCTAAGTTTCGCAGTTAGGAGCAAATAAACCTTGGATGATACAGTAGATTGCATTCAAGAATAAATTTTCCTATTTCCTAGCATTTAGGCTTTATTTGCGATGTATTGTTGGTACGTGTTAGGGTAATTAGTTGAATATAATTTCTGACTGTCACTCGTGGTATATTAATTTGTTTTGAGAGATTTCGCTTTAAGATTTGCCTAACATATTTGACTAAACCCTAATTTACTTTGTTTTTCATCTTTTTGAATGAAAAATTTTACCTAATCTTCTATAGAAAATTATTTTGGATTTAATTAATATTTTTCTAGCTTTACACTCTTTTTATTAAAAATTTAACATAACAAAACCAAAAGAGCTTTAATTTTTAACAATTAACATATAAATATAAATATATTACTCAAAAATCTGCCCCAGAATAAATTCTGAGGCTCATATTAAACCGAATTATGCTACTAGTCTAAGGATGAATTATCAGGCAGTATACTGAATACAATAAGTTTGATTTACAGATTTAGGATTACACACCTAAATTACTGCCATCTCCTTGATTAATAACTAACCTCAAAACTGATAAACCGAAAATTATTAAAAATAAAACTAATCCAATCGTACAACCATAACTATACTCTAAATTAGTAAAAGCTTGCTCATATAAATAATAAACAATCGTTTTAGAACTATTTAACGGACCCCCTTGAGTCATAATATAAACTTCCTCAAAAACCTTAGTCGCAGAAATAGCCGAAATTACCCCCACCAAAGCCAAATAAGGACGCATCAACGGAATAGTAATATCTAAATGTTTACGAATACCATCTGAACCATCAATGGCTGCTGCTTCATACACATCAGCCGGAATAGACTGCAAACCAGCTAAATAAATAATCATATAATAACCAAGACCTTTCCAAATCGTCACCACCATCACACTAGCGAGAGAAATTGGCACAATTCCTAATACTTTATCAGCACTAGTTAACCAAGAAATCCCATCAGGAGAAATCCCTAAAATCGCTAAAACTTGATTAAATAAACCTTGTTCTGCATATAGCCACTTCCAAGTAATACCCGCCACTACCATAGAAATCACTACCGGAGTATAATATGCAGTTCTAAACCAATTAATCCCCCGCAATTTCCTATTCACTAAAATTGCCAAACCCAAAGGAAAAATTACTAAAATTGGTACAACACCAACTAAATACAGAAAAGTATTTTCTAAAGTTTTCCAAAAAACCGGATCTTTCCACAAACGCAGAAAATTTTCCCCACCTACCCAAAGGGATGTTTGAGCAATAATATCATAATTGGTAAAACTGAGATAAAAAGCTTGCAGAGCAGGCCAAAAAACAGTTAAACCTAAAATTAGTAAAGCCGGAAATAAAAATAAATAAGGTGTCAGACGTTGTTGAATGATAGCCCAATTTTTGGGTGCTAATTGATGCATAGATGTGACTGGGACAAAGCTAGTTAATCTTACTATAATGTTGGTGTTAAAGTGGTGATAGTTTTTTTAGTAAACTGGTAAATCAAAAAAATACTGACTGCTTTTGATCATTCTCTAATCTGAAGTTTGAAAAAAAGCGTCAGTATAAAGCGGTGCAAAACTTAATTAAAATACTTAGTAAAATCCTTAAAAACGGAATGTTGTACGCACTACTCCCGTATAAATAGTGTCGTTGTTGCTGTTGTGTTCTGGGTTGAAAATCACGATTAAACCGGGAGTAACAGCAATGTTATTACTAACTTGGTAACGGTATAAAGCTTCTAAGTGGTAGGAAGTATCACTATCTATCCTGCGGCTGCTAGTAGCTGTTAAATTTCCACCAAAATCATTACCTGTGACTTTTGGAGGTTGACCAAAGATAATTCCGCCCACATTGCCTTTTTTACCCAAATCTGGGAAACCTAAAGTAACTGCCCAATTCCAAATATCTGCCGTATCACCACGATTAACATTAACGCCAGAATTATTTTCGGCGATCGCCTGTGTATATCCTACCCAACCCGACAGAATAAATTGCGGACTCACACGATAACTACTTTGTAAACCATAATGATTTGCAGAAGTCGAAACACTACCACCAAAAGGACTATTAGCAAAAGCACTACCATAAGCACCAGAAACATTCACATCACCAGCCACCGCACCGCTAAAATATGAATGTGCATAAGCTAAAGCCATAATTAAATCACGATTTGGTTGCCAAGCTAACTGCGCTAAAGCCCCATAAGTCCCATCAAATAAACCTCTATTCGCTTCGGGTTCATTCGCATTTCGGGTTAAATAACCCCCAGAAAAAGTAATAGAGTCGCTTAACTTCCAAACCGCACTAACACCAGCACCTCTACCAATAGCCAAACCTGTGTTACTAGCACGATAAATAGGTGCAAAGCGACCAAAGCGGGACACAGCCCCAGTTGTCGCAGCTGAAAACAAGGGATTTACAGTATTGAAATTGTCAAAAAATGCACCCCCAACCGCATCTACCGTCACATTCAGCTGATCACCCACCGGAAAGCTATAAAATAGTTTCCCCACATCCACACTATTATCTTGGTTAACCGTAGTATCCCAGCCTAAACGGGTCATATTTGTCCCAGAAACGGGATTATTAAAAGGAATAGTATTGTTAGCTTTTAACAACACCCGTAAACGGTCTTTACCAGAAAAGCTAGTATCAAAAATTAACCTTACTCGGTCAGCAAAAATCGTATTATCCCTTAAATCACGTCCACCAGTTCTAGCATACTCTTGAGCTTCAGTTGCTGCCCCTCCTTCTATTCTCCGCCAAGCATCCGAATCTAAAGCCCTTTCACCAGCAAACACACCACCAAAAGTCAAAATTACATCACCACTCAACTTAGTAGTAGTGGAAAATTGCTGACTTTCTAAAACCGCCGTCCGACTTTCTAAATTATCCACCCTTCCGCGTATTTCTACTAACCCATCAGCAAATTCCTGTTGTAATTTTTGCAAAGTCTCCAAATCTTCCTTACTAACCGCATCCGCCCCAGTTCTAGCAATCAACTCTTGCACTCTGTCCAAACAAGCATTTAAACCAGCAGCAAACTCATAACGAGTAATAGCCCGATTACCCCGGAAGGTACTATCTGGGTATCCAGCTATACAACCATAACGCTCCACCAAAGATTGCAAAGCCTGAAAAGCCCAGTCACTAGGCTGCACATCCGCTAATTGAGAAACAGATGTTACTTGCTCTACCTCTTCTTGAGTAATATCATTTAGGTTGGTAATTAATTGATTACTTGATTCTGTTTCCACCTGCTGAGTATTTTGCATATCCGATGGAGTGACAGCCAAAGCCTGAGCAGATATACCCCCACTAGCTACTAATAAAAATGCTGAAATCAGTGTATTCCGAACTAGACTAGACATTTACCTCACACCTCAAATCAAACTACCAATATAGTTGGTAGCAATATTAATACCAATTTTCTTGGTAACATTGTATTCCTCGATACAAAAATCCAATATTCTCGTTAAAAATTTGACTTATTTCTAAAAGTAAATTAGTAATTAAGTTTAGTAACTTAAATATAAGAATCCTAAATTATTCATGAAAAATTTTAAGTATGTGTAGGGTGGGCATTTTTCGGTAAAACACTAAAGAGAAGCGGAAAATTTTAAGAAATGCCCACCTATGTATTTTTCAAAAATCAACAGGAATCCTATATTTTATGTCCGTAGTAATTACCGTAGTAGCTTTGATGATTTTTGAGCATGAATTGATTTTCATAAAATGTTTATAGATAACATTGATAAATTCTTATCTTTTGCAATGGAATTGCTCATGATAAAAATAAATAAATTGATAATTTTTAGATAAATCATGCCTAAGCGAGTAATTACAGAAGTCAATAGTTGGTTCAAACGAGATAGAATCGTCAGCAATCTTGAATTATTTCAAGACATTATCGTGATCTCTTTATGTCTAGGTTTATTCTGTGTAATGCTGCTGCGTTTAGGAGATATGTTTTTATCGTTTTTGCGTCCCCTAGATGTACGCCAAGTTACATCAGACATTTTGTTTATTCTGATACTTTTAGAATTATTCCGGCTATTAGTTGATTATTTGCAAGAACGCAGAATTTCAGTAGGTGCAGCCGTAGAAATTACCATTGTTTCCGCATTACGAGAAATAATTTTAAGAGGTGTGTTGGAAATTCCTCGTGATCAACTTTTAGGAATTTCTTTATTTTTAACTATTTTGTCAGCAATTCTAATTATTTCACCTGTAATCCCGCGCTTTTTTGAACAGATTAAACTTCCTGAATCAGAAACAATAGAACCAGAATCATAGTTACAGAAGGCAGGGTGCACGGGGGGATGAAGCGGCAGGGGGGTAGGGGAGCAGAGGGGCAGGGGGGAAAGAAGAAGTAATTCCTGATTTCCTAATGACTAATGACTAATGACTATTTGCTGCGATAATTTAACTAGTTTAGCTTGGCGAAAATAACTATCCAATGAAATAAGGCTCAAACGCCAGTCAAATCAACCTTCTTACCTCCTGCCTCCTGCCTTCTGCACTAGCCATTTTGTAACCATATTTTTCAAATAAACTTCTTGCTGGCTGAGTAAGTAGAAAATTGACAAAATTCTGAGATGCAGAAATATTTTTACTGTTGTTCAAAATTGCCACTTCATACACTACAGGAGTATAAGACTTTTCTGGGGCAATTTGTACAATTTTTACTTTATTAGATGCTTGAGCATTGCTATCATGTACAATTGCTGCATCAACCAGTCCTGTTTCTACATAATTTAATACTTGAGGTCCATTTCTTCCATAAACTAACTTAGATTTTACCTGATCGTAAATCTTAAAATAATTAAAAATCTCTTGAGCCGATTTACCAATTGGTACGCTTCTGGGTTCACCAACAGCGATTTTTTTCACAAAGGGTTTAGTTAAATCCTGAAAATTAGAAATAGTTACAGAATCTTTTGATGTAACTAAAGCGATTTCATTTCTTAACAATTTTTTGCGACTATTGGCTAATAATAAACCTTGCTTTTCCAACGGGTTCATAAAGTGAGAAGTAGCAGAAATGAAAATATCTGTTTTTGCACCTTGTTCAATTTGTCTTTGTAGAGAACCGGAAGAACCATAATTATAAGTAATATTAACATTAGGTTGATTTTGTTGGTAAACTCGTTTAATTTGTTCGAGAACTGGTTGCAAACCAGCACCTGCGGAAACGAGTATATTTGATTTCTGTTGTGCTGTGGCTGGTTGAAGATGGGAAAAAGCAATGGCTAAAATTGTCACTAAAACTATACAAACAATTTTCTGCCAACGTTTCATAGATATTAATGATAGCATGATTCACCTCTGAAAAAATATAATACGGGCTGGAATTAATTTACTTATAGCCCGTATAAATTACATAATCACCAAAGTATTATGGCAGGATAAAGCCGAATTTTTTAAATACAGACTTAGCTTGATTACTAGCTAAAAACTGAGCAAAATCTTTGGCAGTATCAACATTTTTACTGCGCTTTAATATTGCCATCGGGTAAATAATTGGTGAGTGGTATTTTTCATCAGCAGCGACTACCACTTTCACCTGATTAGAAATTTTTGCATCAGTAGAATAAACTAACCCAGCTTCAGCATTTCCACTTTCTACAAATGCTAAAACTTGACGGACATTATTCGCAAAAACTAATTTTGATCTAATCTGATCCCAAAGTTTTAATTTTTTCAGGACTTGTTCGGCATATTGTCCGGCTGGTACACTTCTGGGTTCACCAGTGGCTATTTTCTTGATTTTGCCATCTCTTAAATTATAAAAACTGGTGATGTTAACACCATTTTTGGGTACAACTAAAACTAAACGATTTTTAGCAATATTTGTCCGAGTCCCAGCAACTAAAAGTCCTTTTTGTTCTAAAGTATCTACCTGTCTTTTAGCTGCCGAAATAAAGATATCAGCAGGTGCGCCATTTTCTATTTGTTGTTGTAAAGCACCAGAAGCACCAAAGTTAAAATTGATATTGACGTTAGGTTTAGTTTGTTGATAAAGAGGTTTAATCTCTTCTAGTACGTCTTTCAAACTAGCGGCCGCAGATATCAACAGGTTGCCATTAGTCTGCGCTACTACAGATGACGCGGTGAATGTCGGTAAACCAATTGCTACTAGGATACTAAGTAAAAATGTAGCAATTAATACTAAAAACTTTGTTCTTTTCATTGTTGTGTTCATTGGTAAACACCCGTGAAAATTTCTGTCTATTCCAGGTATTGGCAAGATTTTAACAAAAATTTCCAAACATTACCAACCTTTTTGGTATTTTTTGGTAAAATGAGGATAATTTCAATTAAATTACCAACTCCTGCCACTAAGTAAGAAACATTTACATAAAAATTACAGAAAAAAAGTCATTACTAATACAGTTTATTTGAGGAAAATATTTGATAATGATTCTCAACTGGTGAGATATGTAAGTTTGGTAAAGATTGTTGAAGTTGTTAGTGTTCTTGAGTTGATTAACTGTTACAGCAGGGAAGAGGGAAGGGGAAAGAGGGAACACTTCGACTGCGCGAGCGTGCGGTGCAGGGTTAAAAGTCTCTTGCTATAAGGTTTTGTTCCTAAAATCTGTACCTCATTTATCTGAAATATGCTGTAAGTCAATAACTAAATTTTTGTTTCATCAATTCTTTTCTAGCTGCTGGATGTAATATATATGACACATAATAATGATTTTCTGAGTGAGTTATCTGATTTTCTTTACCCTCGTAGTCAATATTACGGTCAGTTTAAGCCTGAATATTTAGTATTTAATTCCAATTTACAAGAATTTTCTCAAAGAGTAAGTTATATCTGTAGTTTACAAACTAGCGGTAAACTTTCACCAGAGGATGCTTACGCTCAAATCAAAGTGTTGTGGAAACAATTAAAACATACTAAGAAAAATTTGAATATTTAGTTAGTTGACATACTCACCGACCTAGAAGGTCGGCGATTCTTGACGGTTCACCGCAACTCGCTACCGAAGTAGTCTTACAGTCGCTCCCCGTCCGTTTAAGGTCGTGCCGTTCGCGTAGCGTGCCGAAGGCATGACCCGTGCCGACCATTTCTATATTTTTAGAAGCATTCTCATCTCTATCTAGTTCAGCACCGCAGTTTAAGCAAAGGACTGAACGTACAGATAAATCAATTTTTCCCCAACGAAAACCACAACACGAACATACTTGGCTTGTAGGTTGCCACCGATCTATGACTCGAAAATCACGACCAAACTTTTCTGATTTAGCCTCACAAAGAGTTCTAAATTCTCGCCATCCCTGCAAGCTGATTATCCTCGAAAGTTTACGATTTTTTACCATTCCTGATACATTCAAATCTTCCAAGACAATAACTTGGTTTTCGTATACTACCTTGGTTGATAATTTATGCAGGAAGTCTTTTCGAGTATCTGCTATTTCATTATGTCGTTTCGCAATTTTTAATCTAGTAGCTTCACGACGTTTAGAGCCTTTATGTTGTCTTGCTAACTTGCGTTGTAATTTCCGAATTTTCCGGTCTTTCCTTGAGTAATCTGGACTTACCGCTTTTTCGCCATTACTCATGACCGCAAAAGTCTTTATCCCTAAATCAAGACCAATG
>DATGXB010000168.1:0-12363 GCA_035299225.1 Nostocaceae cyanobacterium
AGGGGGGAAAGAGGCAGGGGGGCAGGGGGGAAAGAGGAAGATAAATATACTATTCCCAATTCCCTAATGACTAATGACTAATGACTAATGACTAATGACTAATGACTGTTCCCTGTTCCCTTTTCCCTTTTCCCTGTTCCCTGTTCCCTGTTCCCTTTTCCCTGTTCCCTGTTCCCTGTTCCCTGTTCCCTGTTCCCTAATGACCAATGACTAATGACTAATGAGCAATGACTCAACATACTTTAACCAGGGAAATTGTACAAAGCGGGGTAGGACTACATAGCGGCACTACTACTACAGTACGCATACTACCAGCACCACCAGGAAGCTATCGCTATTTTGTCCGGGTAGATTTACCCAACTCTCCCATTATTCCTGCCCAAGTTGCCGCAGTTGATCAAACTGTACTTTCTACCCAATTGGGTAAAGATGAAGTCAGTGTGAGAACAGTAGAACATTTATTGGCGGCTTTGGCAGCTATGGGTGTAGATAATGCTCGAATTGAAATTGATGGACCAGAAGTACCCCTTTTAGATGGGTCAGCGCAAATCTGGACAGAAAGCATTGCCTCAGTGGGTTTAGTAGCCCAAACTGAAGTTGATGAAAAAGCACCTTTGAAAATTGAGCAACCAATTTGGGTATATCAGAATGATGCTTTTGTTTGTGCCTTACCCGCACCAGAAACCCGTTTTAGCTATGGGATTGATTTTGAACTGCCAGCAATTGGTAATCAATGGCATAGTTTTTTACTTGATTCTACTAGCTTTGCTGCGGAAATTGCACCTGCTCGGACTTTCGGTTTATTGCATCAAATTGAATATCTCCAGAAATCTGGGTTAATCAAAGGTGGTAATTTGGATAATGCGCTGGTTTGCGGCCCTGAAGGTTGGCTAAATCCGCCATTAAGATTTGCAAATGAGCCAGTACGTCATAAAATCTTGGATTTAGTAGGAGATTTGAGTTTATTAGGCAAATTTCCCAAGGCTCACTTCTTGGCGTACAAAGCAAGTCACAATTTACACATCCAATTGGCACAAAAAATTTTAGACTCTATCTGAAATTGCCAAGTGCGAAATCCAATTTAATCACTAACATCAATGTCAACCCTTACTGAAGCCCATTCTCCTGATGTAACCGTTACCCAAGGAGAGGAACAACCCACCAACCCACCGATCAAGACAACTTTCACCAGCGATGAAATTCAGCAGCTTCTACCACATCGTTACCCGTTTTTACTGGTAGACAAAATTATTGATTATGTACCTGGTAAAAGTGCTGTAGGGATTAAAAATGTTACCGTCAATGAACCGCAATTTCAAGGGCATTTTCCAGAGCGATCGCTCATGCCGGGAGTGCTAATTGTGGAAGCTATGGCTCAAGTTGGTGGTATTATTCTTACCCAAATGTCAGACACTCCAGGAGGACTTTTTGTTTTTGCTGGTATAGATAAAGTCCGTTTTCGTCGTCAGGTAGTTCCAGGTGATCAATTAGTTATGTCTTTGGAACTGCTATGGGTTAAGCAGCGTCGTTTCGGTAAAATGAAGGCTACTGCTACAGTTGACGGACAATTAGCAGCAGAAGGTGAACTTATGTTTTCCTTAGTAAGTTAAAACCTAATTGGCAAAGTGCCAGTTGTCATTTGTCAGTGCTACACTACTGAAAATTAAGAAAGGGAAAAGGGGAAATGAGGGGGATGAGAAATAGCTAATGTCTTTTTCCTCCTGCCCCTAGATTTTCCTTGCCCTCACAGTTAGTAATTTTATGGACAAATGTCTTCAAACTACTTTTCCCGGTTTTACCCAGAATGGGCAAACTGCAATACCACGCCACTTGCTTCAAGCCGGGGAACCCGTCCAACGCAGTGGCTCCTCTATCCCTAAGCTAAAAGCCGCCGGGACTACTTTTTTACTTCTCCTTATGGTTGTGATTGCCTCGTATCAACTGTGTTTTCTTGCTCTTATACATAAGCTTGACTCCTTTTATAGCGATAAACGCAGGAAGCTTGTAGTTGCAGGACTTTCACCCTCCAGCTTGATAGTCATTGGCTCTTGGAGATTTATTCATATTTTACTATCTTTGATGATAAAAACTATGAATATTCATAACACTCAGCTTAACTTTGACCGACCTTTTGCTCACTGAAATCTTTACTAGATAATTAATACACAGCAATCAGTTCTGGAGATTGACAATTGAAAACACTTATTCATCCAACTGCTGTAATACATCCTAATGCGGAACTTCACTCAACAGTGCAAGTCGGAGCTTATGCTGTAATTGGAGCGCACGTGAAAGTCGGGGCGGAAACAGTGATTGGTGCTCATGCGGTTTTAGAAGGACCCTGTGAAATTGGCGCACGCAATCAAATTTTTCCAGGTGCAACTATTGGCATGGAACCCCAGGATCTCAAATATGTGGGAGAACTTAGCTGGGTAAAAATCGGCGATAGTAATTTGATTCGGGAATATGTCACTATTAACCGGGCTACTGGTAGTGGTGAAGCGACAATTATTGGTAATGGTAATTTGTTAATGGCTTATGTTCACGTAGGCCATAACTGTGTAATTAGTGATTCTGTTGTGATTGCTAACTCTGTGGCTTTGGCTGGCCATGTACATATTGAATCCCGTGCTAGACTGAGTGGGGTTTTAGGGGTGCATCAATTTGTACATATTGGGGCGATGGCTATGGTTGGGGGAATGGCCAGGATTGATCGTGATGTTCCTCCCTATATGTTAGTAGAAGGTAATCCTTCTAGAGTGCGATCGCTCAATCTCGTTGGTTTAAAACGTTCGGGTATGTCAGCCAGCGATTTACAGGCACTCAAAAAAGCTTTCCGTCTTCTCTACCGTTCTGATATCCTGTTTAAAGATGCCCTAGAAGAGTTAAACAATTTAGGGGATATCGAACAAGTCCAACACCTACGCCGTTTCTTACTACTTTCCCAAATGCCTGGTAGACGTGGTTTAATTCCCGGTACAGGAAAAAAAATTACAAGTAGCAATGAGCTATAAAATATCTACTGGTTTAACACGTTTTGTAGGGATGTTCGAGACAACATCTCTACAGAAAAACATTTCTGAACAAGAATGTAGAGACGTGCGATGGAACACATCTACAAAATTTATGAATAATCCATAATTTTATTTTTAAAACAAATTTACACATTTACTGATTCAAAAATGCGAATATTTATCAGCACTGGCGAAGTTTCTGGCGATTTACAAGGTTCATTATTAATTACAGCACTTCAGCGTCAAGCGAAGATTCAGGGATTAGAGTTAGAAATTGTGGCTTTAGGTGGCGATAAAATGGCAGCTGCTGGAGCGAAAATTTTAGGAAATACTGCCAGTATTGGTTCAATGGGTTTTCTAGAATCTCTACCTTATATTTTACCCACTATCCAAGTACAAAAAAAGGCGATCGCCTATCTTAAGCAATACCCGCCTGATATCGTAATTTTAATAGACTATATGACCCCCAATTTAGGGATAGGCACTTACATGAAGGAAAATTTTCCTCATGTTCCCATAGTTTATTACATTGCTCCTCAAGATTGGGTTTGGTCATTGAATTATTCCAACACCAAGCGGATAGTTAATTTTACCAATAAACTTTTAGCGATTTTCCCCGGAGAAGCACGGCATTTTCAAGAAAACGGGGCTAATGTGACTTGGGTGGGACATCCTTTAATAGATAGAATGCAAGACGCACCCAGAAGGGAAGAGGCGAGGAAAAAGTTAGGTATACCAGAAGAACAAACAGCGATCGCTCTTTTACCTGCTTCCCGTCGTCAAGAGTTAAAATTATTACTGCCAATCATTTTCCAAACTGCCCAAACAATCCAAGATAAAATACCTACAGCCCATTTTTGGATTCCCCTCTCTTTAGAGATTTACAGGGCTAAAATTGAGCAAGAAATTCAAAATTACGGTTTAAAAGCCACCCTAGTTTCTGGTCAACAAAAAGACATTTTTGCAGCTGCTGACCTAGCTATTACTAAATCTGGCACAGTTAACTTAGAATTAGCATTGTTAAATGTTCCCCAAGTAGTTGTTTACCGCTTAAATCCTGTTACAGCTTGGTTGGCTAGGAAACTACTCAAAGGTTCAATACCCTTTGCTTCTCCACCTAACTTAGTCGTGATGAAGCCCATAGTACCAGAATTTTTACAGGAAAATGCCACAGCAGAAAACCTGATAAAAGCCTCAATGGAATTATTGTTAAATCCTGAGAAGAAACAACAAACCTTGATAGACTATGAAGAAATGCGGCAAAGTTTAGGGGAAGTGGGAGTATGCGATCGCGCCGCCCTGGAAATTCTACAAATGCTACCGAACTAGAATCATCTTCAGATCATCATTCTTCCCGACCCATTGCTGTTGATTTATTCGCCGGCGCTGGGGGAATGACCCTTGGTTTTGAACAAGCAGGATTTGATGTATTAGCAGCAGTAGAAATTGACCCCATTCACTGTGCAACCCATCAATTTAACTTCCCCTTCTGGAAAACAATCTGTAAAAATGTTGGAGAAATCACAGGGGCAGAAATTAGAAAGAAATCAAAAATTAAAGACCAAGAAATAGACGTAATTTTTGGTGGTCCACCCTGTCAAGGTTTTTCTTTAATGGGGAAAAGAGTATTAGAAGACCCCAGGAATAGTTTAGTATTTCATTATATTCGTTTAGTTGATGAACTACAACCCAAATTCGTAGTTTTAGAAAACGTCAAAGGTTTAACTTTAGGCAAATATCGTGATTTTATTTTAGAAATAATTAGCGAATTTGAAAAAATTAATTATCAAGTTTGCCCAAAATATCAAATTTTAAACGCCGCTAATTATGGAATTCCCCAAAATCGGGAAAGATTATTTTTATTAGCCTGTCGCCAAGATTTACAATTACCCAACTATCCCCAACCAATTACCCAACCTGCAAAAAAAAAGGCAAAAATTAAATTACAACTTCCATTAACTCCCACAGTAACAGAAGCATTACAAGATTTACCTATAATAGAAAATTACCCCCAATTATATGATCAAGATTCTGTCATCGCAGAATTTGGTAAACCCAGCCACTACATTAAAAATCTTCATCTTGTAGAAAATAATTATGGCTATCGTAGAAGATATGATAGACAACTGCTTACATCTAGTTTAAGAACAAAACACAGTGAAGAATCAATAGAAAGATTTAAAGCCACACCTAACGGCACAGTAGAAAAAATTAGCCGTTTTTACAAATTAGATGCTAATGGTATTTGTAACACATTAAGAGCCGGAACAGCCAGCAATAGAGGCGCTTTTACCTCCCCGCGTCCCATCCATCCCACCCATCCCAGATGTATCACCGTCCGGGAAGCAGCGCGTTTACATTCCTTCCCCGACTGGTTTAGATTTCACGTCACCAAATGGCACGGTTTCCGTCAAATTGGAAACTCAGTACCACCATTATTAGCGAAAGCCATAGCATCAGAAATTATCAAAGCCTTAAATATCACCCCATCAAAACCCAGAGGTAGTTATAAATTAGGTGATGAAAGCCTATTAAAATTAACCATGTCCGAAGCCGCAAAAAAATATAAAGTCAAATCAAATATTATCGAACCTAGACTTAGAAAGAAAAAAGAAAAATTATCAGTTCAACACATTGAACCAGAGTTATAAAATTTAAAATAATTTTATTACCTACCAAACCCCACTTAAATCTAAAACAAATCCAGGTAACACTGACTCACCACTAAGTTTTTGAGGGTTATTTAATATTTCAACCGGACTATTAGGACGGTAAATATAAACTTTACGTTCTTTTCTATCAATTAACCAACCTAACTGAGAGCCATTTTCTATATACTCTTGCATTTTTTCCTGCAAAGTTTTTAAGCTATCGCTTTCAGAACGCAATTCTACAACAAAATCAGGACAAATAGGAGCGAATTTTTTACGCTGTTCTAGTGGAATTGCTTCCCAGCGTTCAAGTTTTATCCAAGCAGCATCGGGTGATCTAATTGCACCATTTGGTAAAGTGAACCCACCACTAGAACCGAAACCTACTCCTAGCTTATTTTGTTTTGTCCAGATTCCCAACTGAACAATAATATCAAAATTACGTTGATCAGTTTCCGAACCTGTTGGGGACATAATTATTAATTCTCCAGATGCACTTTTTTCTATACGAAGGTTACGGTTTTGCTGACAAAATTGAAAAAATTGTTCATCAGTCATAGTCAATGCAGGCTGCATTTGCAAAACCAGGGGGGGAATTTCTGTAGCTATGGGTAAATTTGTTGTCATAATTACCAAAAGTATTATACTCTGTTAAATAAAAATTTGATCTGTATTCAAATCTAAATTAGGAAATAAAAATGATTGGATTTTTTGGCTCTACCGCTCCCTTTATGTTAGTTTTTTAGGTTTTTACAGGTATAACCCTTACTATGCTTGGGTTTGAGCCAAAAAATTATTGAAATTGTTTTTATTAAGGTATTAGAACCTGTAATCTAGACGGTGCAAGGTTTTTAGAGCTTTTGCTGCTGGAAATACCATAAGGGGAACGATAGAACCGATTTTTTCACCTTTGCGAAATAAATTGAGTTCGTATTCATCACCAACTAGAGAACAAACTGTAAAAGTCGGTTGTTTGGGTTTACCTATAACTTGAGTACCACCTAAACCTAAATAATCTACTATCCAATATTCACCAATACCCATACTTTCATAAGCACCACGTTTATTATAATAATCATCACGCCAATTACTACTCACAACTTCAATTACTAACGGAATAGATTTTCCTTGAATTAAGGTTGAGCGATTTTTCCAAAATGTCTCTGTTTCTAAATTGGGTAAATTAATAACTGTGATATCTGGTAAATAACAACGTTGATAACTATCGGGAGATACCATTACTTGTTGTGAAAGGAAATAAGGTAAATTTCCGATTTCAATTTCTCTTGTTAACTTTTGAATTAATTTACCGATAACTAAAGCATGATCACCTGTTGGTTGTGCCATTTCTACTACATCACCATCATGTAATTCATAACGTTCTCCTTCTGGCAACCATTCTAAAAACTCTGTTAATGTTAGGTGTTTTTGTTGTTGTAAATACATAATTACCAAGGTTTAAATATATTAAGAAATACGTAACAGTGAATATGTTTTTATGGCATAATATCATCAAGTTTCAGTTGTAAATTAGGAAAAAGAAAAGAATTAATATTATCTCCTAACCGATATTGTTTTTGCTGATATCCACCATTAACTAATTGACAAACTGTAAATGTCGGTTGTTTAGGATTACCAATAAATTGTAAACCTCCTAAACCGCTAAAATCTACAATCCAATATTCTGGAATTTCTAAAAAGGCATATTCTTCTACTTTTCTAGCATAATCATCTTGCCAATTTGTACTGACAACTTCTGCGACTAATCGAATAGTTTTACCATTACAAATAATTGGTTCTTTTTGCCAAAGTGGTTCTTGATTCATTTGTGTTTTATCTAAAACTATGACATCTGGACGGAGTGCTGTTGCTTCTGCTGCTGGTGGTTTAATTAAACAAGTTTTGGGAATTAACCAGTTAAAATTACAACGCAAAATTTCAGCGTAAATCCTCCCAGCAATATTTCCTGCAATTTCTTCATAGGGTAAGGAAAACATGATGATTCTCAAAATTTGCCAAGCTATAGGATTACTTCTTGATTTTTAAAATATACTGAGGTGGGCATTTATGAAGATAATTCGCATTGATTCAGAATTTAATCAAGAAATGCCCACCCTACAGATTAACGTGAGTTCGATTGAGGTGGGCATTTATGAAGATAATTCACTTTGATTCAGAATTTAATCAAGAAATTCCCACCCTACAGATTAATGTGAGTTCGACTGAGGTGGGCATTTATGAAGATAATTCGCATTGATTCAGAATTTAATCAAGAAATGCCCACCCTACTGCTACAGCCAGTTTCAGGTAAATGAGGTACAAATTTTGGGAACAAATCTATATATAAAAAGACTTTCACCCCTGTTCCCTGTTCCCTGTTCCCTGTTCCCTGTTCCCTGCTGTATGTTTAATTTTATTGTCACATACGGGAAGATGTAGATACACAAAACTTAAGGGATGGTTCAACAACCACCCCCTATAATTCCCCGTTATTAATATTTAGGATTTACTGTTAGCACCCTCAGAGAATAGTATCTTTAGTTAACTATATTAACGTGGACTTTCAATCTGAGAACTAGCTAGGGTTGGTGCTGTATAAATGTGTGAGTATAAGCTGGCGGGTTGTTGTCCGGCAACGATTGGTAATACTTGACGAGCGCGGGTAGCGACTTCTACTGTTTTTGCATCGTAGACTTGGGTTGCTAATTTGGGATAGAAACCGATACCGATGATGGGTAACAATAAACAAGCGGTGATAAACAATTCACGGGGTTTAACGTCAGCTACTACAGCATCTAAATGTAGTTCTTGGTTTTGTTTGCCGTAGAAGATTTGACGCAACATGGAAAGCAGATAAATGGGGGTGAGAATGACACCAACTGCTGAGAGGAAGATGACTACAACTTTGAAGCTGGAACTGTAAACGTCGCTGGTAGCAATTCCTAAGAATACCATCAACTCACCAACGAAGCCACTCATGCCAGGTAGTGCTAGTGATGCCATTGAGCCGGCTGTGAACAGGGCAAAGGTTCTAGGCATAACTTTGGCTATACCACCCATTTTATCCATTGCTAGGGTGTGGGTGCGATCGTAGGTGACACCAGCGAGGAAGAATAAACTAGCAGCGATTAAACCGTGGGAAACCATCTGTAACACTGCTCCACTGATACCGATTTCGGTATAGGAGGCAATGCCGATTAATACAAACCCCATGTGAGCGATAGAGGAGTAAGCTAAACGTCGCTTGAGGTTGGTTTGAGCGAAGGCACAACAGGCACCGTAAACAATGTTAACTACACCCAAAATTGCTAAGACTGGAGCGAAAACGGTGTGAGCGTTGGTTAACATTTCTACGTTGAAGCGGATGATGGCATAACCACCCATTTTTAACAGGACACCTGCTAAAATCATAGAACCAGGGGCAGATGCTTCACCGTGGGCATCAGGCAACCAGGTATGTAAGGGGAAGATAGGCAGTTTTACACCGTAGGCTATTAAGAAACCTGCGTAAAGTAACAGTTCAAATGCTTTGGGATATTCTTTTAATCCTAGTTCTGCCATGTCGAAGGTGAAGTTATCACCATAGAAGGCCATTGCAAAACCGGCAACGAGGATAAATATAGATGCAGCAGCAGTATAAAGGATAAATTTGGTTGCTGCGTAACGTCTTCTAGCTCCACCCCAGATGGAAATTAAGAGGTAAACGGGTACTAACTCGATTTCCCAGAAGAGGAAGAATAGCAGCAAGTCTTGGGCAACGAATACGCCGATTTGGGCGCTATACATTACCAGCATTAAGGCATAAAATAAACGCGGCTTATTGGTTACTTTCCAAGCCGCGAAGATTGCGAGGGTGTTGATTAATCCTGTTAAGAGGATTAAGGGCATTGATAAACCGTCTACCCCGACTGACCAATTTAAACCGATTTGGGGAACCCAAGCGTATTTTTCTACTAGTTGCAATGCGGCGTTCTGAAAGTCGTAGCTTTTCCAGAAGGCAACAATCATTAAGGCAAAGTCTGCAAAGGCTACTCCCAATGTATACCAACGGATGGTTTTACCTTCTTTGTCGGGAATGAGGGGAATGGCTAGGGCTGCCACTAAGGGAAGAAAGATTATGGCTGATAACCAAGGGATCTGTAAAGCATTCATCACTGCTGACAATCAATTTTTGATTTAACTTTAATTTACATTATATTAAGGAATCGTTACGTTTGTAAACAATCTTTTCCTTAAGAGTTCTAATCGTGAGGATAAATAAGAATAAATACTTATTTTTTCCTCTTGTCTGCCATTGTAAATGTAAAGTTTTGCAACGTCAACAAAAAATGGCAGCTTTTGCCGCCATCTTTCGTTATAATTCGCTGTTTAGGAGTGAATGCTCACTCTGTATTTTTATTACTATCTTTCTACACTATACGGTTGACAATTGTCCATACTTCCCCATCTGAACGGACATGAGGCACGGAGATAGTTTTGAAACCAGTGATAAAGGGCTTATAGTAAACTTGCCAATAGAGGGGACTAAGGTGATCTGCACAGGTTTTAAGGTGTTTAATTTCTAGGGCTAGTTCAGCAGCAAGTTGATTAATACGAGCAGCGTGGGTTTGAGCAATTTCTTTGGCGGCTGTTAGTTCTTGTTGTTGTTGAGCTAGGCGTTGAAAATAAGTTTGATTTTGGGCTAGTTTGGTTTGTTTTTGGTGTAATTGTTTTTCTAGAAAGGTTATTGCGTCATCTATGCCTTTGAGTTCAGCTGCTAAGTGGGGGTTTTCTCTGGCTTGACGGCGATAGGCTTCAGCCATAGCTAGGGGTGAATCATTTTCTATTGCGGGAAGATGATGTTTAATCAGGGTTGCACGTTCTTGTTGGAGTGCTTGAATTTGGGAGTTAATTTCTGTGATTTGTGTTTGAATTTGTTCCATATATATATAGTATTCTCCCCGCAACACTTAATATATAGTAGCCCCTTGTGTATCGAGGGGGAGCGATCGCACAATAGATGTAATTCCCGATTTTTGCCAAGCTGTATACATGGCTGTTTCTACGGCTGGTGCATCTTGCACATTTGCTAATGCCAATAATGTGGGACCTGCACCACTAATTACCATACCATCAGCACCGGCAGCAATAGCCGCAGCATTCACCGCATCATAACCAGGAATTAAGGCTTTACGATAAGGTTGATGGATTTTATCTTGTAAAGCGGCTTGTAACCATGCTTTGTTACCTGTGACTAAAGCACGTAATAATAAACCTAAATGAGCCGCATTAAAAATGGCATCAGCACGACTATATTCTGAGGGTAAAACTTTTCTTGCGTCGGAGGTGGATAACTCAAAATCAGGAATAGCTACCACAGGGATAATATCTGGATGCCAAGGAATATCACAAATTTGCCAACCAGATGCACCGGTCGCAGCTAAACGACAACCACCAATTAGCGCTGGTACTACATTATCAGGATGTCCTTCCAGTGCGATCGCTAATTCCATAATTTCCGACTGAGACAAAGGCAACCCCGCCAGTTGATTACCTGCAACCAACCCCCCAACAATAGCAGTAGCTGAACTTCCCAAACCCCGTGCTAAAGGAACACCCAAATCAATCTCAATTTTTACCCCTGGTGCTGGTTTGCCTAGATGTTCATAAAACTTAACAAACGCCTGATATAACAGATTACTTTCATCTGTTTGTACCTTTGCGGCTTCTGTACCAACAACTTCAATAATTAACTCTGTTGTCTTTAAGCGGGTAAATTTAACCGTGTTATATAATCCTAACGCTGCACCAATACAGTCAAAACCGGGACCAAGATTAGCGGTAGTTGCAGGAACTTTAACGGTAACAGTAGAAATAGACATCTGGAAGAATTAAAAATTAAAAATTAAAAATTGATAATTTGGTTACAAACAGAATTTTGATATTATCTCACGATTTGACTCTAATTTTTCTTCGAGTGCGTTTCAACGCACTTTAGCTTTTAGCCCGTACCCCTGCGGGGAAGCAAGCTACGCGCAGCTTTGCCGCCGGCTAATTTATTTCAGGGCGGGTTAACAACACAACACTATAATCATCTCAATATTGGGGTGAAGATGTGTTAGTGTAGCTTACCAAAGGTATCGCTTTTTATGAGATTTATAGATAGTGCCACAATTAACAGGATTTTTCTGTTTTTCAGTCGTTGAAATAGATAATTTTTCTAAATATTTATGTTTTCTTAACCAAAAATTTATAAAAGTTTATATTCTTGTTATAAGAAGATGACCTAAGCAAATTCGCATTGGTTCGGAATATTAACAGTTAGTAATTTTATGGACAAATGTCCTCAAGCTACTTTAACCGGCGTAACCCGGAATGGGCAAACTGCAATACCCTCTATCCCTAAGCTAAAAGCCGCCGGGACTACTTTTCTGGCGATATTCAGACTGGCATTAATATCCGCATGAATCAGCCTGCCATCTTTCGCTTTGTACCAAGCGCGTTTAATTCGCTTGCCACTAAAGTTGTGTGATTCTCCTTTTTTGTACACAGGAATGGGGTCTAAGTCCAAAAATGATGCCGCAGAAGTATAAGATTCTTCATTAATCAACACGGTAATTCCTACCAATTCAGCCTTGTATTTTAATTGCTCTATAAATCGAGCATGAGGAATACTAACAAAGTTCTGATTTGTGGTTTTACCTAGATTAATTTCTTGC
>DATGXB010000169.1:0-4682 GCA_035299225.1 Nostocaceae cyanobacterium
CCTCTGCCTCTTCTCCCCCCTGCCCCTGATCATGCGCCTACCCTTACCACAGTTTGCCACAGGCGATCGCCATCCGCGCCATATTGCCGAAGTTATCCAAACCACAACTACCGAATTTTTAGCCCAGTGTCTAGAACCGGAAGATTTAAGTTTTCCTTCTATGCCACCTTTTGGTAGTTGGGTGCAATCTGAAGATGAAGAATCTGGTAATCAAGTTTATGCTGTTATTTATCATGTAACTACTACGCCCATAGACTCGGTACACCGAGCAATGGCTTTGGGTTTATCTTTGGAAACTTTACGCGAAGAACAGCCTCAAATCTTTGCCATGCTGAAAACAGAGTTCCGAGCTACTATTGTGGGGTTTGTTAAACCTGCGGCTAATGTAGGTTATAACCAAAGGGTATACCAGTATTTACCACCTAGACCACCCCAAATCCATCAAGCTGTTTATCTGTGCGAACCAGAAGCAATCATTCAGTTTACTGAAGAACTGGATTTTTTGCGAACCTTGCTTTTTATTAGTGGTGCACCTGTAGATTCTTTGGTGGCTGCGGCGATTCGTGAGGTGTATCAGTTACGCAAAAGGGACAGAGAATGGTTGATTAAAGCTGGCCGCCATTTGAGTGTTTTGCTCAAAGACGATTATGATCGTTTACGGTTTATTTTAAGCCAACTTCAACCATAGCTAGTGCAAGAAGGCAGGAGGCAGGAGGCAGGAGGCAGGAGGCAGGAGGCAGGAGGCAGGAGGCAGGAGGCAGGAGGTAAGAAGGTTGATTAACCAATATTTTACCCATGTCTAGCTGGATAGTTATTTCCGCCATGCTGCCCTGGTTCTTGGTTGATATTTTAGATTATGATCGGTTAAGTTTTTTAAATCTTTGATTGAAGCTAGTTTAACTAAATTAATTAATTAATTAATTAGGCGATCGCTTAAATCGCCAACTGTTCGTTCCTTCCCTGAATATGGAACTACTATTACAAGTTCTTGCTTTAGAACCAACTTCCCAAGTTCTCAGTCAGGAACCCATTGTTCCTTTTGCTATTTTGCTGGTAGTAATCCTGGTGATTCCGTTTCTATTTGAACGGCTGAGATTACCGGGTTTAGTAGGTTTGGTTTGTTCTGGGGTCTTACTAGGGCCTTCGGGTTGGCGGCTGTTCCAGTCTGAATCTCCAATGTTTCATTTACTCTCTGACATTGGGTTGAGTTATTTAATTTTTATTGCTGGACTGGAAGTTGATTTAACTTTATTTCGGCAACAACAAAGCCGTTCTTTAGTGTTTGGGGGTTTGAGTTTTTCTATTCCCTTGGTGTTGGGTGCTTTGGTGGGGCAGTTCTGGGGTTTTAATCAAAATACTTCTATCCTGCTTGGTTCTCTTTTAGCTTCTCATTCTCTGTTGGGATATCCCATTATTAGCCGTTTGGGAATAGTCAAAAACGAAGCGATGATGGTTACATCAGGAGCAATAATTGTTACTGAGTTGTGTACGCTTTTGGTTTTAGCTGTTTGTACTGCTACGGCTAAAATCACAGATTTGAGTTTATATAAAATTACCATAACTTTAGTATTAATTATCGTTTATTCTCTAGTTGTTTTAGTTGGGTTTGATTGGGCAGGTAAGGAATTTTTCCGCCGTTCTGGAGATGAGGAAGGTAATAAATTTTTGTTTGTTTTACTGTCTGTATTTCTGGCAGCGATGGGAGCGCAATTATTGGGAATAGAAACAATATTAGGGGTATTTTTGGCAGGTTTGGCAGTTAATGATGTGGTGGGGGAAGGCCCAGTTAAGGAAAGGTTGGTTTTTATTGGCAGTGTGTTATTTATCCCGATTTTCTTTGTGGATTTGGGTTTACAAATCAATATACATACTTTATTTGATGTAAAATATACAACAAAATTATTTTTATTAATTCTGGCTAGTTTGTTAGTGGGTAAATTTGTTGCTGCTACGCTGACAAAATGGGTTTATCGCTATAACTGGCAAGAAGCTTTAACTATGTGGTCGTTGTCTCTGCCATTGGTGGGGACGACTTTAGCGGTGGCTTTGGTGGGTTATGATGCTCAGATTTTACCAACTTCAGTATTAAATAGCGCGATCGCTCTTTTACTGCTTACTTCTATTTTTGGCCCTTGGTTGACAAAAAGGTTAGCCACAGGTTTAACTTGTCCTCCCATCACTGAAACTGCCTCAGTTAATTTAACTCCAACAGATTCCGCCACAGAAAATAATCATTGTAAAATTTTGGTGCCAATCTATAATCCCCAAACTCAGCAGTATTTAATAGATTTAGCGGCCATATTAGCCCGACAATCTAATGGCCAGATTATACCTCTAGCGATCGCCACCGCTACCGCCCAAATGGATGCACCCCAGCTAGAAACCGCCTTACAACATTGTCAGCATTTACTCACCAAAGCTACCACCCACAGTCAACAATGGGGAGCTGTAGCAGAACCATTATTAAGAATTGATGATGCTTATGCACCAGCTATTACCAGGGCAGCACGGGAAAAACAGGCCAATTTAATTATTATGGGTTGGGGGAAAAGAACGGGAATTAGGGCTAAATTATTTGGTAATGTGATAGATTGTGTAATTTGGTCTGCCCATTGTCCAGTGCTGGTGTCTCGGTTGATGGAATCACCAAAAAAAGTGCAAAGGATTCTCGTACCAATAGAGAATTTAACATCCTCCACTTTAATGCCTGTACAATTAGCCCAAATCTTAGCCGATGCCAATCAAGCTCATGTTACATTACTCAGTGTATGCGATCGCCGTACCAGTTCCCAAGCGATCGCCGCACGTCGGGAACACTTGGCTAAATTAGTATCAAATTTATCTCGTTCTAATCCCCCGGAAATCCAAATTATTATTCATGAAAATGTTGCTCAAGCCATTATCCAAGCAGCTAGACTCTATGATTTAGTCATTGTCCCCTTTGTCCGCAATCGTACTAGCCCTGGTGGTTTAGCCATTAGTAATATTACAACTGAATTAGCTAAACAACTAACCTGCTCAATGATTATCCTTGGTGAACCCCAACACCTACAAGCCACAAATTTACCCATTAGCCTGGCCAACTCTAGGGAAATTCTCAAATATACTTAAAGATTTGATAAATTATAACTAAAAATCTCACAAATAATATAATATTTTTATTATTTTGCTAAATGAATTAAACACCTAACAAGTACAAATTCGTGCAAATTGGATCTGTAGCGAAACTCAAAATTTACAAATACCTTTGTAATTGGGTCTTGTTAATAATCCACTATCAGCTATCAGCCGTCAGCCTGAACCTAGTCCAAGAAGGCAGGAGGCAGGAGGCAGGCGTTCCGTGAGCGAAGTCGAACGGGGCAGGAGGGAAGAAGGTTGATTAAATAGTAATTCCCTGTTTTTTCAACTGGATAATTATTTCTGCCAAGCTGCACTAGTCCAATTTTGTGCTGTAAAGTTAGGAAATTGGAACACTAGATCCTGACAAAAGCTGAAAGTTGAAACTCACATTTATTTTTTGAGCAAATAGTTCATTTATACACACACAGAATAGCCAAAAATAATTCAAATAACGGGTAAATTATGAGAATTTTAGTGACGGGCGGGGCTGGGTTTATCGGTTCACATCTGATTGACCGACTAATGAATGAAGGTCATGAAGTCATCTGTTTAGATAACTTCTACACAGGAGATAAACGCAACATTAGTAAATGGTTAGATAATCATAACTTTGAGCTGATCCGTCACGATATTACCGAACCAATCCGGTTAGAAGTAGAGCAAATTTATCATTTAGCTTGTCCTGCTTCTCCTGTACATTATCAATACAACCCAGTTAAAACCATAAAAACCAATGTTATTGGTACGCTCAATATGTTGGGTTTAGCCAAACGGGTGAAAGCCAGATTTTTACTAGCTTCAACTAGCGAAGTATATGGAGATCCCGAAGTTCATCCCCAAACAGAAGATTATCGAGGTAATGTCAATCCTATCGGTATCCGTTCCTGTTATGACGAAGGAAAAAGGGTTGCAGAAACTTTAAGTTTTGACTATTATCGCCAAAATAAAGTTGATATACGTGTAGCTAGGATTTTTAATACCTATGGGCCGAGAATGTTAGAAAATGACGGTCGGGTAGTCAGTAACTTTGTTGTTCAAGCTTTGCGGGGTATTCCTTTAACTGTATATGGTGAAGGTACACAAACCCGTAGTTTCTGCTATGTTTCCGACTTAGTAGATGGGCTAATGCGATTAATGAATAATGATTATATTGGCCCTGTAAACTTAGGTAATCCTGATGAATATACAATTTTAGAATTAGCAAAAGCTGTACAAAACTTAATTAATCCTGATGCAGAAATTAAATTTGAACCTTTACCAGCAGATGATCCCCGTCGTCGTCGTCCTGATATTACCACAGCAAAAACTCAGTTAAATTGGCAACCTACTATTCCTCTCCAAGAAGGTTTAAAACTAACAATTGAAGACTTCCGCGAAAGAATCAAAAGTTAGTCATTAAGGAACAGGGAACAGGCAACAGGGAACAGGCAACAGGGAACAGGCAACAGGTAACAGGCAACAGGTAACAGGCAACAGGTAACAGGGAACAGGCAACAGGCAACAGGCAACAGGCAACAGGCAACAGGCAACAGGCAACAGGCAACAGGCAACAGGCAACAGGT